>DASQVJ010000389.1:0-8788 GCA_035640835.1 Bryobacteraceae bacterium | reverse complement strand
CAATCGGAGTTGGCCTGTGGGTCGGGATCCCGATGTTCACCGCGGCCGCTGCAAAGTGGATCCCGCCCTCTGCCGAAGAAAAGCTGGGGAGGTTGGTTGCCGACCAGTTCAGCCCTCCGGATCGGACCTGCACGAGCTCTGAGCTGCAATCTGCGACGGACGAGATTGTGCAGCGGCTGGAACGTCACGTCGACGGCAACTATGAATATCGCGTGCGTGTCGCCGAAGCCGAAATGATGAACGCCGTGGCCGCTCCCGGAGGACACATCGTCGTCTTCCGCGACCTTCTGCAAGCGACAGGCTCGCCCGACGAACTTGCCTCGGTGCTTGCGCACGAGATGCAGCACGTGGCGCATCAGCATTCGACACAAGCTCTTGTTCGCCAACTCGGGGTTCGAGGACTCTTTCTGCTGACTGGTGCCGACGGAAGCCAGGTTTGGGAGGCTGTAGCGCAGCTCGGCGGTTTGCGGTTCCAGCGCAAGGATGAGGAACAGGCGGACGCCGAAGCGATGCGAACGCTGGTAGAAGCCGGTGTGCCGTTATCGGCAATGGCTTCGATGTTTCGAAAGCTGGAGAGAGTGGAAGGGGAGTTGCCGCGGGAGTTCGAATACCTGTCGACTCATCCCAACACCAAGGAACGAGTCCTTGCGATCGAGCGTGAGGCTCGTGATCGCCGGGTGACTGCGCGTCCATTCCGCTCAAGCTCGGATTGGACGCGCATTCGTCATTTGTGTCGCTAATGTTCTACGGCCGGGCGAGATACTTCTCGTACAGCCGCTTGTGCTTGTTATCCAGGTCGACAGGCTTGCCTTTGATGAACAACTGCCGGACCTGCGTCTTGGTTTCGAGAGGATCGCCGTCAACCACCATGAGGTCGGCGACCTTGCCTTCTTCGATCGATCCGATCCGGTCCGCGACACCCCAGATCTCCGCAGGATTCAGAGTCAGCGACTTGATCGCCTCCTGATGCGGCAAACCGAAAGCCACAGCGTTGGCGACTTCATACGGCAAGTTGCGAACGTCACTCGAGCCAAAGCTTGCAAACGCGATCTTGATTCCGGCTTTATGCAGGTCTGCCGGCAGCGTAAACGGTGCGTCGTAGGGATCGTCCTCTTCGAGAGGTAGTGCGAGCGTCGGACCCAGGATCACAGGAATGTTGCGAGACTTGATATCCGCAATGTTCTTGCCGGGCTCTCGGACACCCGCCAGCACGATCTTGATCTTTTCTTTGTCGGCAAAGGCAAGCGCCTCACGAATCGTCCGTTCACGCTCGGCGGTCACCATCACGGGAAGCTTGCCTTCCAACACCGGAAGCATGGCTTCGAACTTGAGATCCGTCTCGAATCCGGGTTGCGCGGCGGCCTTGGCCTTCTGATAGCGCCGAGCCTCCTCGAAGAACTGCTGCAGCTTTTGAAGCTGCAACTCATAATTGCGCTTGGCTTCCGCGAAGCTGTTGCGACCCGTCTCCATGGGGCCGCCCGGTCCCGCGCCTCCTCCGAATCGACCGCCTCCGCCCGTGCGTAGAACCGGGAATCGAATGTGCAGGGCGGCCGATCGTTTCACCTCCATCTCCTCCCAGGTCCAGCCATCGAGATTCATCAAGCTTGCCTGGCCGGAGATGATTCCTCCCAAGGGGAGCGCCATGTAGGATGTGATGCCGTTCGCTCGAGCCACTGGGATGTGCTCGCTCGATGGATTGATGGCGATGGCCGTTCGCAGTTGCGGATTGAAGTCGCCGATCTCGACGATGTCCTGAGACTCGCGGACAGAGCCGATTTCAAACATGCCAAGCTCGGCGCCGGAATCGATGATGCCCGGATACACATGGGCATTCTTGCCGTCGATCACCTTCACGCCTCCCGGGGCCTTCAGGTTTGCTCCGACACCCGCGATCTTGCCGTCGCGCACGTAAACGGCACCGTTCGCGATGTCCCCATTCTTCACGGTGTGGACAGTGACGTTGCGAAGCAGAAACGTATCGTCCGGTCCTGCAAGCAGCGGCAAAGTTACTGCAATCAACAACGAAGAGAATGCACGCATGTTATGAAGGCCTCCTCGAGTTGGGAGCGCCGGGAGTAGTCGGACGCTTCAGCATTTCTTTCTTCTGCTTCTCGATCAAGGCTTCTTTCTCGGCGGAGTGCTTGGGACGATCCGCGAGATCCTTGTCCCGATCGAAGTACAGATCGCCGTCGATGTACACCTTCTGAACTTTGGCGTAATTCGAGAGCGGATGCTTGTCATACACCACGAGGTCGGCAACCTTGCCGGGTTCGATGGATCCGACCCACTTGTCGATCTCGAGCTGCTTGGCAGGGTTGATGGTGATCATTGCCAGGGCTTCGTCGTCCGTTACTCCACCATACTTGACCGCCTTTGCAGCTTCCTGATTCAGGTGCCGCATTAACTCGGCGGAATCCGAGTTCAAGGACACCAGCACACCTTTTTTCTGCATCAGCGCCGCGTTATATGGGATCGCATCGAAGGCCTCAACTTTGAAGGACCACCAGTCGCTGAAGGTCGAGGCACCGGCACCATGGGCAGCGATCTCTTTGGCCACTTTGTATCCTTCCAGCACATGTTGCAGGGTCTTGATCTTGAAGCCGAACTCGTCCGCGAGTCGGAGCAGCATCAGGATCTCGTCCTGCCGATAGCAGTGCGCGTGCACCAGCCGTGTGCCTTCGAGCACCTCCTTTAGCGGCTCGAGCTTCAGATCGCGACGGGGCGGCATCACGTCTTCGCCCTTGGCCTTCTTAGCCTCGTAGTTCTTCCAGTCGACCTGATATTGCTTGGCCTCCGTGAACGCCTGGCGGATCACGTCCTCCACGCCCATGCGCGTCGCAGGGTAACGAAGATTCGTCGCCGGTGCGCCAAACCCGACCGCATTGCCGCGGCGCTTGGGATTCTCACCGAGGGCAAACTTGATACCGGGCTTTGCTCCCTCGAAGATCAACTCCTTGGCGGTCTTGCCCCACCGCATCTTGATGACGGAGTTTGTTCCGCCGATGGAATTGGCGCTGCCGTGCAGGATGTTGGCCGTAGTTACGCCGCCCGCCAGCGCGCGATAGATGTCGATCTCTTCGGGGTTCAGCACATCGAGAATGCCAACCATCGACGACACAGACACTGTGCCCTCGTTGATGCTGTCGGCTGCGATGTGCGAGTGACAGTCGACGATACCGGGCATGATGTATTGGCCGGTGGCGTCGACCACCTTAGCGCCGGGCGCAACCAGCACTTTGGATCCGGCCTCGACAATTTTGCCGTCGCGAATGAGTACCGAGCCCTGGAACGTTCCCTTGGTGACTGTCAGGATCGTCGCGTTTTGCAACACCAGATCGGCTGCTGAGGCCAAGCTCAGCGACGCAAGACAAAGAAGCAAAGTACGCACGATCACTGGATCACCTCCGTCGGACTTGCAGCATTATTGCCGGCAGGCGGCGGCGCTTCGGGAGTCGGCAGGATTTTCACGCCATCGATGATGACGTACTCGACTTTCGTGCCGTCGCGAAAAAGCTCGCCTTTCGTTATTGTCAGGTTCGCAATCTTGCCCTTGTCGATGCTCCCGAGTCTGTCGGAGACACCGAAGATCTCGGCGCCGCTCAGGGTCATGGCACGGACAGCATCGTCTTGGGAGAGACCCGCATCGATAGCCTTCTTCACTGCACGTACGACATCGGCCGGCCGCTCGATCCCGTCGGAGTAAAAGGCAAACTTTGCTTTCGCCGCCGCCAGAGCTTTCGGTGTCGACGCCGCCTCATCGCGAAGCTTCAGGACTTGCAAGCTCTCGATGCTCTCGGGGTCGGTATCACGCGGACGCTCCGGCCACTTCAGGCTCACGAGCACAGGGACGCCCGACTTCGCAATCACGTCGGCTCGTGTATAGCCGCGATGCAATCCATAGAGCACGGGCTGCACTTTGATGTCGGAGGCGAAGCTCAACATTCGATCGACATCGACTGTGCGAGCAGCAGGCAAAAGCACTCGCGGGGTCTCGAGAACACCTTCCAGCGCACGGTCGTATTCGGGTCGCGCAACGGATGGCTTCGCAGCGTAACGCGCCTTCGCCGTCTTGTAGTATTCGGCGTCTGAGTAGACCTGTCGAATGTATGCGAACACGCCCATGAGGGATCCTGGATAGCCGGTGAATCCTGTCGGCGTCAGCGAAATGTACTGTCCAACGGAAGGCGCAATCACCATGTTCCCGGAGTTCGCTCCAGCCAGGCTGATCACCGCTCCCTGTCCCGCGAAGATGCCTCGAGTCGGAAACGTCACGGCTGTTGTGAATCCCGCGTTGCGCGCGGCCTCGAGCCTACGGTCCGAGGGCTTCACCAGATCCTGGGCTTTCAACCAACTCGTCGTGCCTGGCCGATCCTCAGGACCTCGAGACACGACGGGAGGTGCCGCGTTCTGAGGGGTCGGTGGACCGCCAGATCGGCCTCGCTGCTGATCACCTGATGGGGCCAATGCACTGGCCTCCGTGATGCCCCAGGTGCTGAGTGAATCCATCAGCCCTGGATAGACATTCAAGCCCGCGCCTTCCAGCACCCAGGCATCGGGTGGAATAGTTATGTTTGCACCGACGGCTTCGATCAGACCGTTGCGGATCACCACGGTTCCTTTTTCAAGAATTGGACCGCTTACCGTGATCACCCGTGCGTCTTTGATCGCAAGCACAGGCGGAACCTCGGCATGTACCGAAAATGGCAATAGCAGCGGCGTGGCTAACACAAGAGCCAGCCCGCGAAGTTTCGCGTGACGCATATGGGAATCCATAATAGAAGAACTTAAACGCTCATGGAGCAAATTCGTTATCAAGATGCCGGAGTCAACATTGACGAGGCAGACAAGGCTGTCGCCAAAATAAAGCGCCTGGCTCAGGGCACCATGAATTCAAAGGTCCTGGCGGGCATCGGTAGCTTCGGCGCTGGTTACCAACTGTCAGAGTGGAAGAAGCCGGTGTTGGTCAGCTCGGCCGACGGCGTCGGGACAAAGTTGAAGGTCGCGTTTGCCACGGGGCGACACGACACGGTCGGCGAGGACCTAGTGAACCACTGCGTGAATGATATCGCAGTGCAGGGCGCAACGCCTCTATTTTTCCTTGATTATTTCGCGGTCGGCAAGCTGGACGCAACTGTTGCCGCGCATGTCGTGGAAGGAATTGCGCGAGGCTGCCGCGCAAACGGATGCGTTCTCATCGGTGGGGAAACGGCTGAAATGCCGGGCATGTACGCGAACGGCGAATACGATCTCGCCGGCTTCATTGTCGGCGCCGTCGAGCGTAAAAAGCTCATCACCGGCGAGAAGATCCGCAAAGGAGATGTCCTTCTCGCGCTGCCTTCAACAGGTCTCCACACGAATGGTTATTCCCTGGCTCGCAAGCTGTTGTTCGAGGTTGCTCAGCACACCCCCGACAGTGTAATTCAGGAAATCAACTCCACCGTTGCAGATGAATTGCTGAAAGTGCATCGCAGCTATTTGAAGCCAATTCAAGCGCTGATGAAAGCCGGCGTGCTCAAGGGCGCGGCTCATATCACCGGCGGAGGCATCACCGAGAACACACCACGCATGTTGCCCGAAGGTCTCGGCGCGCGCATCCATGTTGGTTCCTGGCCGGTGCTCCCTATCTTTGAGCTGCTTCGACGGATCGGAGATGTTCCTGAGGACGACTGGCGACGGAGCTTCAACCTCGGGGTCGGGCTGATTGTTGTCGTGTCCGCTCGAAAGGCGAAGGAAGCGGAGGCGATTCTGCGAAAGATGAAGGAGACGGTGTACCGCATCGGCGAGGTGGTCGAAGTTTCCAAGAAGAGTCGTCGAGTCGAGTACGTATGAAGCGGCTGGGCATTTTGCTGTCCGGCCGAGGCTCCAACTTTGCGGCGATTGCGGATCACATCCGCAGCGGCAGGCTCGACGCTGAGATCGCGGTGGTGATCAGCAACCGGGACTCCGCCGAAGGACTCGCCAAGGCAAGAGAGCTTGGGTGCCACGCGGTCGCCATTCCTTCCCGAGGCATGGACCGGCTCGAGTATGACCGGCTGCTGTTGGCCGAACTGCAGCGATGCGAGGTCGATTTAGTGGTTCTTGCGGGCTTCATGCGATTGCTTTCCTCGGAATTTGTGCAGGCTTTTCCGCAGCGAATCGTGAACATCCACCCATCGTTGTTGCCCGCTTTCCCGGGCCTCGACGCGCAGCACCAAGCGTGGGCGCATGGCGTTCGATACTCGGGATGCACGGTGCATTTTGTCGACGAACAGCTCGACTCAGGCCCGATTATTCAGCAGGCTGTCGTTCCTGTGCTCGACGACGACACCTCGGAGATTCTCGCAGAGAGGATCCTAGCGGAAGAGCATCGCATCTACGCCGAGGCGATTGCGCTCGTCCTCAGCGGCCGGTATGAGATCGTCGGGAGGAGGGTCGTTCGGAAGTGAGGTGGCCGGCTCGCGCCAACACGGCGATTGGTCGAATCCAGGACATTCAACAGATCTTCAAGATCACGGCGAGTGTGGGCAACCTGGCAAGTGCCGTGTTGGACGGTAATGTATCCAGCATGGTCAAATCCATTGCTTCGATCGAAGCCAATCTGCGATTTGGGATTGGTACTCCACAAGCCTGAATTAAGGCGCGGTTTTCATTAAAGTCTTTTACGTTCTGGGCCGATACTTCTGAGGGCGGGGGGAGTACCCCGCCGTCCGTCCTGGTTCCAATATGTTGCAACGAATACTACTTCTTGTTACGGTCTTTGCTTCGCTTGCTTTGGCGCAGGGTGCTCCCAAGAAAATGGCATCGTCATTGAGCCCGGCTGCCAAGCTTCCTGAAGGCGATATCAAACTGGGTACTGATGAGCCGGGGTGCAAGGATTCAGCATTACTGGCTCGCATCACGGGTTGCAGCATTATCCAGTGCGATTCCAAGATGGATGCGGAGAACGTGAAGATTGCGGGCGGAGTCGCTGCCGACGGCACCTCGCAGGATGAGGTGCTCGATGGCGCCATGGAAACGATTTACTACCTGTGTCCGGCCAAAATATCGGTGAACTCGGTAGTGAAGCTATCGGAGGCAGCCCTCATCAAAGCCGGCTTCAAGATGGTTTTCAACGGTAGGGATGGAGAGGATTTTCCGCTGATCAGCGCGCGCAAGGGCGACCAGTGGATTCAGATCTCGACGTACATGTACAACGATCTGAGTGCTTACATCCAAACCGCGATGACGGCACAGCCTGAGGACGCGAATCCTGCCGAGGCTTTCCTCGAAGCGTTCGCGCGCGATGGCAAGACGGTGCTGTTCGGGATCTCATTCGAGAATGATCGACTCTCGCCCGAATCCGACAAAGTTCTGACGGAGCTCGCAGTATTTCTGGTGCGGCAGCCCGGCCTCAAGGTTCGCCTCCTCGGACATGTGGACGCCCGAAACGACAAGGCCGCGGCTATCCAAATCTCGAAAGAGCGCGCCGACGCCGTCGCTACCTGGCTCGCCGAACACGGTGTGGAAGCGAACCGAATCTCCACCGAAGGCATAGGCGACTCGCAGCCGGTGACCGACAACACCTCAGACGAGAATCGCGCGCGCAACCGGCGCATCGAGCTCATAAGGCAGCCGTGAGCAGGAAGCGGTCAGCCCTCAGCTCTTGACGCGGCGCGGTGAGCACGTTCCAACTCGGTCGCGCGGTGCTACCGGTGCGCATGATCTTTAGCTGATGGCTGAAGGCTGACCCCTGATCGTTCTGAACGCCGATCCGCTTGCCCGCATCGCGGGATCAACTTCGCTCTAACGCAAGATTGACCGTTCCGATGAGGAATTGCATTTTCACGCGTATCTGAACAGGCAGCTTCTTTGGGTCGTCGCTGATCCAAACGTAGCAGCGGGCTTCCCGCTTCAGGATCACGTCGTTGAACAGGAATACTTCGTATCGCATGGCTCGATGCGATCCCAGCGGCGTCTTCACTGTCTCGCGCTCCTGCGCCTCTACCCGGACCTTTGCGAATTTCTTGCCGTCGCTCACCGGAACGTCCACCGCCTGACCAGGCTCCAGGCGTAAGCCGCGGATCTTTTGAAGTCCAGCCACGAAGTCATGAACACAACCGGGAATCTCGATTTCTTTTGTGAGGACGACGGCGTTCTTCACCAAGTCTCGTTCGAGGTAGGTCGCTTTCTTCCGGGCTCCGTCATAGGTGACGCGAGTCTCTCGTTTCCGCTTCCCCTCGTTCGCCTTCAAAACGCTGCTGGTGCCGCACAGAGCACTATCGAGATTCACGCGATACGTGTCGTCGATTTTGTAGAGCCGTGACACCAAACCTTGGGATTCGAGGTGAAGATCTCCCACAAGCCCCTCGCCGTGCGGCGTGAAGCTTAGCTTGGCGGTTCCGGCACGAACGAGCCGCCATTCGACGCCGTATTGCAGTGTCTCGGTGGTCTGCGACTCAGAAGCTAACTTGACTGCAGGCGCTGTCGCGTTCTGGGGCGACCCGACCAGCGCGGCGGCCAAGAACAGGCATACCGTTCGCATAACCCCTAGAGTGTGGCAAATCGCCATTTCGGCCCGCAACCAGCGTTTCACGTAATTGTCGTGAACTAAGGTACCCAATCTTTTGTACGCGTGCGATGGATCACCAGTTACCTTGACTCCTGATGATTGGTATTCTACTTTGTAGATTCTCTTGATCGGCTGCGGCCGGCAGACTTATGGGTGAACAGGGAGGCCGCGCGATCGGCGAACAGACCTACACTCTGGATTCCGACTTGGATAGCGTTGATAACGCGGAGAAAACTGTTCTCGGCGCCGCCCGCGAAGTCG
>DASQVJ010000388.1:0-2319 GCA_035640835.1 Bryobacteraceae bacterium | reverse complement strand
TGGCTGAGCGTAAATACCAATCCATCCCTTGGAAATGTGTTCACCGTCTCGATCAACACAGCATCCACGACCCCAGGCGTCCATCACGGAGTCATCACGCTCAATTCCAGCGCTGCCAATAGCGCCGTTACGATACCTGTGACCGTCGAAGTCACCGCGTCCGGAGTGCCGTACGTGTACTTTGAAGGCGCTCGTAACAATGCGACCTTTCTTGCGGGCGAGCCCCTTGCACCAAACGGTATCGTTGCTCTCTTCGGCGAACAGCTCAGCGCTAATGAACCGGTTCAGGCGTCATCGTTGCCGTTGACCGCGGAACTATCAGGAGTTCGAGTTCTGGTGAACAACAAGGCCGCGCCGATCTTCTACACCTCATATAACCAGGTCAACTTCGTGATCCCGCCGGATACGGAGCCAGGGGAAGCACTCATCCAGGTCGAGCGCGGTGGACAACTCGGGAACACGACCACCGCTCGCATCGAGCAGAAGGCACCGCGTCTCCTTCGACTGAACCTCGCCGATTACGGCATCGTCGTGAACCAGGACGGCACCTTCCCGATTCCGGTCACACCCGGCTATCCTTCACGTCCCGCCCGGGTCGGGGACGCGCTCGTGATTTATGCGTTGGGTCTTGGTGCGACATCGCCGGCCGTAGCAGCAGGAGTCCCCTCACCCGTCGACCCGCTTGCCCGAACAACCGTGAACTACACAGTGGCGCTCGGGGGCGGAACCATCATCACACCCACCACGGTCACACCCTTTTACGTCGGACTCACTCCGGGTCTCGTCGGGCTTTACCAAATCAACTTTACGGTCCCTGCGGAAGCGCCAAGAGGCAGCAATGTCTCACTGGCTCTGCAGAGTGAAGACGGTATACAAAGCAACATTGTCCGAATCGCCATCGAATAGCCAACGACTCTACTACCACGACGCGTATATCCGCGAGTTCGACGCCCAGGTCGTCGATGTAGCGGACGATGGACGACGTGTGTACCTTGACAGGTCGGCCTTCTATCCCACGTCAGGCGGGCAGCCGTTTGACGTGGGATACCTGAATGGGGTGCCGGTAATCGATGTCGTCGACGAAGAGGAACGCGTCGCCCACATTCTGACCTCACCGCTCGAAGTCCAGGCGGTGCACGCCCAAATCGATTGGGCTCGACGCTTCGACCACATGCAGCAGCACACCGGCCAACATCTGTTGAGCGCCGTCCTGCATAGCTTGTTCAACGTTGCGACCGTAAGCTTCCACTTAGGCACAACCGAATCCACCATCGACCTTGCGACTCCGACGCTCAGCTACGAACAACTCGTAGCTGCCGAGACCCGTGCCAACGAGATCGTGTTCGAGAACCGTCCCGTCAGCATTAGCTTTGAGGAGGCGAACCAAGCCCAGGATCTTCGCAAAGCATCCGAGCGCGCCGGCACACTTCGCATCATCACCATCGCCGACCTGGATCGGAGTGCCTGCGGCGGAACCCACGTTCGTTCGACCGGCGAGATCGGTCCAATCCTGTTGGGCAAGCTCGATAAAGTCCGCGGAAATATGCGACTCGAGTTCCTCTGCGGCCATCGAGCGATCCGCCGTGCACGCTCCGACTACGATTCGCTGCAGGCGGCCGCAAAACACTTCTCAGCACCTGCAGAAGACGTGCCGGCCCTTGTCCGCTCCACTCTGGCCAAACTCGCCGACAGCGAGAAGTCCCGGAAGAAGTTCGCGACGGAAGTTGCCGTCAATCGAGGGAAAGCCCGTTACCAGCAGACTCCCATTTCCGCCGACGACCTTCGCCGGTTGCTATGGCGAGTCGATGCAATTGACGACGAGGTTCGTTCCGAAGCGCAAGGCTTCATCTCCGGCGAGAAGGCAGCGGTGCTGGTCGTAGCGGAAAGCGGCCCGAGCATTCTCCTCGGCGCATCACCCGATGCCGGCCTTCATGCCGGAAACCGTATCTCCGAAGTCATCAAACCTCTCGGCGGCCGAGGCGGCGGCAATGCAACGATCGCTCAAGCGACCGCACCAAGTATTGACGCCCTGAACGCCGCTGTCCAAAAACTCGGCTTTGGCGTCTGAACCGCCTGTTGGTCTTAGCTCCCGGGGCTAACTGCCAAGCGTGCGGGAAACGCCTCGGCACATCAGCGGCATGGGCGTTAGACGGGCAACTGCCGTATGCTGACGAGGGAGGTCCTGACAATGGACCTTCGAGCCGAGATCGCTGGCGAGCCCCTCCAACACGGAGCGCGCCGCAGGAGCGAGATCGTCCTAGCCCAATTCCGAGCGAATCGCGCCCGCAATCCTGTTGGCGAAGTGCTCCACCTCTTCCT
>DASQVJ010000387.1:0-6901 GCA_035640835.1 Bryobacteraceae bacterium | reverse complement strand
GAGGGGACGCATGTCGGCCCCTTGAAACTCGCACCGTCTCAACTCGCGCATTTCGGGCTCGTTACACGCGGTCATTGTTGGCTAACGATAGAAGCATACCCAGATGCGGTTCCTCTCACCGGCGGGGATTGCTTCCTGCTGGCGCCTGGAGTTTCGTACATACTGCGGGACGACGTTCGTACGCAACCCAGAAACTTCTGCGAGGTCGCGCAGAACTCCGCCAAGCCGGTCCTTTACTACGGTGGGGGAGGAGCTCCGACAAGGATCGTTTCCGGATTCTTCAGTTTCGACGCACTAAGCCTGAAGCCCCTCACTGAACTTATGCCGAGCCTCATTCTGGTTAAGGGGGATCAAGCCCACACGCCTGCGCTGCACAGCACGATGAAGTTGCTCGATGCCGAAATGGCGGAACCGGCGCCTGGCTCGGAGATTGTTGCAACTCGATTGGCGGAGGTTCTGTTCATTCAGACCATCCGTGCCCACATTTCGTCGGCTCATGCACGATGCGAGCGGGGATGGCTTCGTGCGATCTTCGACCCGCAAATCGGCGCCGCAATTCGATCTATTCACGAGAATGTGAGCAACCCTTGGACAGTGGAGTCGCTTGCTGCGGCGGCGAGTATGTCCAGGTCCGCGTTCGCGGCGCGGTTCAAAGAACTGCTTGGACAATCGCCGATCGACTACGTAACCGAGTGGCGAATGCAGAAATCGCTCCAGTTGCTACGACAAAAGGACAAGAAGCTTGTCGACGTGGCACGTTCCGTGGGTTATGAATCCGATGCGGGATTCAATAAGGCCTTTAGACGAGTGCTCGGCGTAACTCCGGGTGAATATCGGGACAACGGATTTGGCCCTTAACGCCCTTTGTTCTGCGAGCCGTTTAAAACACGGTGCGTCAACTGTGCGCATCTATTCGCTGCGAAGTGTTTCCATTGGGTCCACCGAGGCAGCCTGGCGGGCTGGAAAATAACTCGCCGTCACCACCGCCGCAGCCATGAGCGACCCTGCTGCAATGTATGTGAGTGGATCAAGAGTCGTGATCCCAAACAGGAGAGAAGCAATCCAGCGTGATAGAACTCCGGCCAGCGCAAGTCCAACGATGCCGCCCAGGCAGGCGAGCATCAGGCCCTTTCGGACGAACAACCATTTCAGCACTCTGGGCTCAGCGCCGAGCGCGAGCCGGATGCTCACTTCGCGCCGGCGCTGCCCAACAGCATACGCAAGGACGCCGTAGACCCCGACAACTGCAAGTATCAAAGCCATGGCTCCTGCAATTTCAAGGAGAACGACGGCCAACGATGTACGCGCCATCGACTGCCTGTAGACATCGCCTAAAGTTCGCACTTTGGCCAACGGCAGGCTGGGATTCACATCGTGTACCGCAGCAGTGACTTCCCGAAGGAATGCTTCCGTGCCCGCACGTTCGCTTCGGATCGCAAGCGTGACACTCCTACGAACGACTTCCGCACCACCAGGCCGAACTGCCGGCTCCACGCCCGCGCGGAAATAGACTGTGGTTGGAGCCGGCCGGTTGACACCGTCTGCGTAGACGTCCTCAGCGACGCCCACAACCTCCACCCAAGGCCCGTCTCTGCCGATCCGAATCCGTTTACCAACGGCGCTGCCAGGTTCGCCCCAACTTTCGCGAGCCATATTCTCGGAGACAATCGCGACGGCGCGGCGATCGATGACATCTGCCCAGGTGAAATCGCGGCCGGCAAGCAATCGCGTTCCCTGGGCCTTAAGGAGGCCAGGCGAGATATGCTTCACGACCCGGTTCGGAGGGATCTCATCTGCCGTCGTCTTTCCTTCCACTCCAATGACCATGCCGTTCCGGTACTCCCATTCCATGGGCAAGCCGCTGGCAAACCCTGTCGCGATCACGCCGGGAATCGCAGAAAACCTGCTAACGATTTCAGACTGCATGCGGATGACCCTCTCCGGATCCGGCGTCAACGCCTCGGGGATCGAGATACGGACCGTCTGAATCCGCTCGGGTTGTGTAAACCCTGGCCTGATGGCTCGTAAAGCGAGGAAGCTTCGGATCATTAAACCGGAGGCCACCAGTAGCACGAACGCGAGCGCCACCTGCGTGACCACCAGAGCATTCTGGGCCCGCAGATGCTCGGCCCCGTGCGTTGCGCCTCGTGCGGTTTGGACCCGGTCAGGGATGCCGGACCTGAGGACCGCAACCAATCCGAACAGCGTACTCGTTGCCAGTGAACATGCCACCGCAAATAATAGGCCTGTTCCGTCGATCGATATCTCCTTGAGCCTTGGAAGAGTGACCAGCCCATGGGTGACCAGCAGCTTAAGGCCAGCCCAGGCAAGCGCCACGCCGAGCGCGCCACCCAAGATGCCCAGGGTCAAACTCTCGACCAGCAGTTCCCGTGCAATCCTTCCCCAGCCGGCACCGAGCGCCGCGCGAATTGCAAATTCCTGCCGCCGGGACTGCGCACGCACGACCACAAGGTTCGCCACGTTTGCGCAAACGAGCAACAGCACCAGCCCGAGCGCTCCCATGAGAACGGTCAGGACGGAACCCACGTCTCCAACGACATCCTTCTTCAGCGGGCGGAGGTTCGGTTTGACTTTAAGCATCTCGAGCATCTTGCCCACCCGCTCCGCTTCGCCCCACTCTTCCAGACACGCGCCACATCCTGGTTTGCCAGCCCGATCGTCATGCCCGGCTTGAGTCTTGCGATGCCGTTATAGCTGAAGACGTCCCATCTGAGCCCGCTCCTCGCAAAGCGCTGCGGCAGGAGCAAGTCCGGGGACAGATGAACGAATCGAAAATCCTGGGGCATGACTCCGATCACTTGACGGGGAATGAAATCGATCACAATGGTGCGACCAAGAACGTTCCTGTTGCCGGCAAACTTGCGCTGCCAATATCCGTAGCTGAGGATTACGGTCGCCGGGGCGGATGGGCTGTCGTCTTCCTCTGAGAACCATCGGCCGATGTACGCCGGTACGCGCAGTGTGGGAAGAACGCCCTGCGTCGCGGTCACCGTCGTTACCTGCTCCGGATCTCCCATCCCGGTCACCGTCGCCGCTCCGGAAGTCCAGACGCCGAAGCTTTCGAAGGCTTGTGCGTTCTCCTTGCAAGCGGCGTACATGCCCGGCGAGAGCTGGGCGTCGTCAAAAACCTGCCCCTGAATCACGAGCGTGTTGGACACGCCAACCAGAGCGTCCGATTCGGGATACGCGAGCGGCCGGATCAGAATGGCGTTCACGACACTGTAGATTGCGGTATTTGCGCCGATGCCGAGAGCGAGTGAAAGCAAAGCCGCAGCGGTGAATCCAGGTCTGGTTCGTACAATCCGCAGAGCATGGCGTGCGTCGCGCAGCATATCTTCGAGACATGTGAGTGTGTTCATCCGATACACCTCACCGTAAGGTCAGCTAAGATGAGTGCGACAACCTCTTGGACTGTCGCACTCGTCCCGTCTCCTGCAGCGTGCTTAGCGGCTGACAAGCTCGGTTACAGATCAAAACCAGAACTTCAGCGCGAACTGGACACGACGAGCATCCTGCGCTTCTGTAACTTCTCCGAAGTTCACGCTGCTGGCATTCCGATTCACGCCCTGGAAGGCCGGGGTATTCGTCAGGTTGAACATCTCGCCACGGAACTCCACGTTATATCGCTCGGTGATGGGGAAGACCTTCTGAATAGAGAGATCCAGATTGCGAAGGCCGGGACCTCTGAAGGTGCCGACACCGGCGCTGCCGAGTGTGCCCCGCAGAGGAGTGCGATAGGCCGAAGTGTCTAACCACTTGCTGCCCGGTCCCACCGTCTTTGGCCCGTCCGTACCGTCACCGATCCGATCAGCACGAGCGCCGCGCGAGTTCGTTCCGCTCTGGTCGTTGGCCTGGACTGTCATGGCGAAACCACTGCGGAGGTAGAGCAACCCTCCCAGCTGCCAGTTGCCCAGAATTCCGTTTACAACGGGATTCCAGCCCTGTCCAAACGGGCGGCCTCGTCCAAACGGAAGCTCATAGACCCAGCCGCTGGTGAAGTTATGGGTCGAATCGAAGAACGCGGGTCCCCACTCGGCTCTCCTGTCATATAGGTACTGCCAGTAGGCCGATTGAGTGGCGATCTGACCAACATCGCCATAGAACCCGATGGAGTCGGTCATCGTCTTCGAATAAGTGTAGGAAGCCTGCAACGTGAGCCCTTGGGACATACGTTTGCGGTATTGCGCCTGCATGCCGTGGTACTGCATGTTGCCGTTGCTTTCAGTGCCCGAGATCTGAGAGATATTGGCGAGCTGAGGGTTGCCGCTCAGGTAGGGACTCCGCTCCGTCTGGCCATTCGGCAGAAGCCTTCGCTGAAAGTACGGCATGGGCACGATGAGATGGTGACCCTTCTGGCCAACGTAGCCGACCGAAGCGACCGAATTGCCTGGCAGTTGACGCTCGACAATCAGGCTCCATTGCTGCGTATTCGCAGGGCGGACCAACGGATCCCACAAGCGGATGGTCGCGTTACGGAATGGATCAGCCTGCGCAAGCGTCTGCATGAACTGGCCAGTGCTGACCACTGGCCGCGTGATGTCCACCGTATCAAAGATGCCCTCCGACTCCGTCTGGAAAGGCGGATTGATCGGTAATCGAAGGTTCGTGCCCGAGCCTTCCATGTAGGAAGAGATCGTATACGCGCCGCGAAAGACCATCTTGCGACCGAGCCAGGCCGGAGTATAGGCGAATCCTATACGTGGTTGGAAGTCCTTATTGAACGGTTCGTAAAGCGCGCGGCTGTTGCCGTCCCTGCCAGCCAGCAGTATCCTGCCGCTGAAAGGTTCGAAATTGGCCTGACGATCATAGACCTCATACAGCGGTTGGTGCCACTCCCAGCGGAGACCCAGGTTTAGCGTGAGTTCGTCGCTGACTCTCCAGTCGTCCTGAAAATAGAAGCCCAGGATGGTCTTGCGGTGGCCCCAGAGCCCGGTGACGCCGCGGCCAGTGCGCGCGACCGCGCCAAGGAAGAAGTCCGCTTCCGCCAACCCCGGGGTTGCAACGTCAGCGCCGGTGAAGCGGCCATCGAACTGGATAAAACCGGTACGGCCCCAGTTGCCTGTATAGAGCGTGTTCATCCTCTGGCGCAACACCTGACCACCGGTCTTGAACATGTGACGACCTTTGATGATGGTCAGGTTGTCCGCCCAGTGAAACGTGGTATTGGCGAACAGGTTCTGCAATCCGACGTTGGTTCGTCCTATATTCGTGGCCAGTCCGCCGTTGAAACGGATCTCTGGCAGGCCCGGCCCACGATCGTTAGCTCCCACGATGCCTAGCTGTTCGGCCACATTGCCGAGTCCTTTGTCACCGCCGGCACTGTCAAAAACGATTCGGTTGATCCCGAAGCGAGCTTCGTTGACGATCGTAGGTGTAAAGCTGCGAGTCCAGTTCAGCACGCCGGCCTTAAACGGAGACGTTCCGACGGCCGGGAACAACAACGGGAATGTCTCCACACCCTCGGTGACCTGCCAGCCATGGGAATACCGGAAGTAGATGCTGTCCAGATCGCTGGGTTTATAGTCGATCTTGATGTCGCCCTGGTTCGTGTTTAGCTTCGAGCCCCTTCCCGTCAACTGATTGAAGCGCAACCCGCTATTTAGGGGTCCTGGGTAGAGACTCGGGTCACTGAATACCGCACGAGCCACTGGATCCATCCGCGAAACCGGGATCTGATTGTTGACGAACGGGCGGCGTCGGCCGTTTGCATCGAGATCCAACGGATCATACAACTGGGTGTTCCGCTCCGTTAGCAGTCGCGAAAAATCACCACGACGAAACTCCGCCGGCAGGACGCTGATCGATGTCGGCGCGCTCGGGAATGAGCGCCGTATACCCTGATAATTCGCAAAGAAGAAAAGCCTGTTCTTTACGATGGGACCGCCGAAAGTCCCGCCAAAGTTATTCAGACGCACTGGCGCGCGGGGTGTGCCCTGCCAGTTCCGCGCCCAGTTATTAGCGTTGAGCTTGTCATTTTGGAAGAACTCAAACGCGGAACCGTGATAATCGTTGGTTCCGCTCTTCATGACAACGTTGATAATGGCGCCCTGGAAGTTGCCGAACTCCGCGGAAGCGTTGTTTGTGATTGTGTTGACTTCCTGGATCGCATCGACGTTTGGTTGGTAGGCGGTGTAGTTGTCCGACACCTGGTTGTTGTCGATGCCGTCGAGCAGGAAATTGTTGGCTTGCGCCCGGTTGCCGTTCACGTAAGGCCGGGAGGCTCCATAGCCGGTCCGCTCGCTGTTGCGCATGCCGGAGAGGCTTGTCGTGACAGTGCCAGGTGTGAGCAGAGTCAGTTCGGTGAAGTTGCGGCTGGCCAGCGGGGCATTCACCAGAGTCGTGCTGGTTACTGTCGAACCAACGATCGTTGTGTCCGTGCTCAGCAGCGGGGCATCGCCCACCACCTCGACGGACTCAGTGACCTGGCCGACTTCGAGTCTCACGTTGACACGTGCGCGCTGGTTGACTTCCAGGGCAATGTCGGGCCGGGTGGCCAGCTTGAAACCCTGGGCTTCGATCCTGAGTTCGTAGCGCCCGGCCGGAATGCGCGGGTAGAAGTAAATGCCTTGTTCGTTGGTTTGAGTGGGCCATGTAGTCGCGCGATCCATGTCACGCGCGGTGACGATCGCGCCGGCTACTGCAGCACCGGACGGATCGGTGACTTCGCCAGTAATACTGGCACTGACCTCCTGTGCGAACACAGCGGACCCACAAAAGGCTAGCAACACAATCACTCTGACCATGTAAATTCTCCTCCTTTTTTGTTAGGAGATCCTGATTTCGTCAGTTCGTCGTCCCAAAACGAGGACATAATTATACACGCCGAACACCGTCATCGGGCGGAGCCCTTCGCCTCGGCCTACGGCCCTATTCAGCGAAC
>DASQVJ010000386.1:0-4882 GCA_035640835.1 Bryobacteraceae bacterium | reverse complement strand
ATGAGCAGCCGCTGGGGGTCACAGAGTTGCTTCCCGCTCGTGCGACGGTCCCCTATCTCGAGGAGCCCTGGTATTGCTGAGCCGAACCCACGGAGGAGCAGGTGGCTCCTGTTTAGCGAAGCCGGAGAACCATGGCTGACGCAAAAGAACCTCGGCGCCTCCTGCTCATCGCCGCGAAGCTTGGGTATCAGACGCGCATGTTCGGCGAAGCCGCGACCCGTCTAGGGGTCGAGGTTGTGCTGGCCACGGATCGGTGCCACCAGCTCGAAGATCCGTGGGGTGACGGTGCGATTCCTCTTCGCTTCGAGCAGCCGGAAGCCGCAGGTGCGGCGCTCGCAAAACAGGTTTGGGGCGTCAATGGCATCCTCGCTGTCGGCGACCGCCCGACACCCATCGCGGCAATCACTGCCGAGCAACTCGGCCTTCCGTATCACCCACTTCACGCCGTCGAGGTCTGCCGGAGCAAGCACAAGACAAGGGCCCGCTTGCACGAAGCCGGCATGCCTGTGCCCGCGTTTCACCTGCATCCGATGGACGAACACCCAACGGGTGCACGCTCGTACCCGGCCGTGCTGAAACCTCTCGGCCTGTCCGGGAGCCGCGGCGTGATCCGCGTCGACAACGACCTTCAATTTCGAGCCGCTTTCGGGCGCATCCGCGACATCCTCGAGCAGCCCGACATTCGGCAGAACCGCGACGCCAACGACCTTTTCATCCAAGTCGAGCAGTTTGTGCCCGGTCGCGAATTTGCACTCGAAGGCGTGCTCCAGCACGGATCGCTTCAAATCTTCACAGTGTTCGATAAACCCGACCCGCTGGATGGTCCCTACTTCGAAGAGACTTTGTATATCCAGCCCGCCCGAGTCAGCCCAAGCGAGCGAGCACTCCTCGAGCAGGCGACCGTCGCGGCACTGGACGCCCTCGGCCTCAGACATGGACCGGTGCACGCCGAGATGCGCCTCAACGAAGAGGGCGTCTGGATCCTTGAGGTCGCCGCACGGCCGATCGGGGGGCTCTGCGCCAAGAGCCTTCGTTTCAGCAACGGCGAGAGCCTGGAGGAGATTCTGGTGCGCCACGCTGTTGGTGAGAACATCTCGGATTGCAAGCTCGCGCGCGGAGCATCGGGCGTGATGATGATCCCGATCCCGAAGAGCGGAATTTACGGCGGAGTTTCCGGCGTGGAGGAAGCTGAGCGTGTCGGGGGGATCACCGGCGTCGAGATCACGGCGAAGGTGTCGCAACGGCTTCTTCGCCTTCCCGAAGGCAACTCTTATCTAGGCTTCTTGTTTGCGGAGGGCGAGCACCCCGATCATGTGGAACGCTCGTTGCGCGAAGCTCACAGCAAGCTGCGATTCAGCATCGCCACCGAGCTGGATGTGTATGGGAAGCACTAACCCTTGGCTTTCGGCGGAACGTAGCCGGGCGGTAGGGCCGCGCCTTCGCCGAAGAAGTATTGTTCCATCTGCTTCAGAAGAAACTCTTGAGCTTCGGGGTTGCCGAGGTTGAGCCTATACTCGTTCATGATCATCTTCATCTGCTCGAGCCACATCTTCCACGCTTCTTTCGAAACGTTGTCGTAGATGCGCTGACCCAGTGGATGATTTTCGAACGGTACTTCGTCGAGACCAGGCATGTCGCGTTGAAACTTCACGCAAAACACCGTCCTGCCCGAATCGTTTCCTTCTGGTTCCCTTGGAGTGCCTACTGCGCCACAGCCCATTCTGTCCTCTGACCCTCGACCTCAGGATAGCTCAGGCTAGTGCACTGTTTCCGAGGCTTGTCGGATGGCTCTCTGGGCCGCCCGATTCACGAGGCGACGTGGATCAAGCAGATGCTGCGGTCGGAAGATCTTCTGAGACCAGCGATATCCCGGGTCAAACTCGATACCGAGGAAATATCCAATTTCCCGGTAGATGCAATAGCACACCCGGCCCTGCAGCTCCCCTTTCGGATAGTTGATCTGAAGCGTGGTTTGCAATGGTACAGGATGGTCCATCTGCACGCAGGCGCCGGACAAAGAAATGTCCTCTAGATTCGCAACGCTTCGTCGTACCCGCCCCGTCCCATCTTTCCATCGCACGTCGACGAGATCCGCACAAAGCATACGGGTCTCGACTCTCCGGTTCTGCATACAAACACATTATCGGGGGCTGTGTCAAAAAGTTTAGGAAATCGGGGGTGAAGATTTACCCTAACAGTGTTTTAGGGCCATAACCCAAATGCGGGGCTCCCTTAGGGCGCCTTACAAGTAGGAACGACACCGAGGAATCTTCATGAAACTTCCGTATCCCGCTATGTTCTTGACCGTACTTGGGTTCGGAGTAGTCCTTCCCTTTTTCAAGGGGCTGTCGTATCTCGATCCGATGTTGCTCATAGCGGCATCTCAAGTCTCCCTCGCGTTCACCGGACCGCTGACGCTATATTTCCTGCAAAAACATCATCCCCAATCGGCATCGATGCTCGCAGCCCTCAGCTCTCACCTGATTTCGGTCCTCACCATCGCAAACGGATTCCTCGTGGTGAACCTGCGAAGTTGGTTGGGCCAACCCTACTTACCTCCTTCGTATCTGCTGCTCGCAATTTGGATCTGTAACTTCAGCTTGTCGCTTCTTTCCTCCATCATCACCGCCATCGTCGTGGTTCGCTGGGCTCGAACCTCTCGAGGCCTGCTGGTGAGTCGCATCCTTCTGTTCCTGGTGGTGATGTCGGCCGTGTTCGGCCAGACGGTGTTCGAAGGTGCTCCGGCCGCGCCGGTTGCGAGGCTGCTGATCTACATCTCGATGGTGGCCCTGCTGCTGGATGCCATCCTGATCGGCCTTCTTCGGACCCCCACGCGGGGAGCATCGGCAGGTTCGAGCTAAGGCTACTCAGGGTTTCCCTCGATGGGCCTTCTAGCCCCTAATTGCTAGACTCTTCGTACCAGTACGAGCTCAAAGCGAAATGACGATCTTCCCAACTTGCCCAATTTTCTCCAACGAGACATTGGGTTTCCTTTAGTTCGCTCGGCTCCTTTGCCACCTCGGCGGGTCTTCACAAAAGACCCGCCTCTTTGTTCGCGTACGGTAGGCTGAAAGGTTCAAGTGATCGTACAATCGAAATCCCCCTGCCGTGTCGATCTTGCTGGCGGCACCATCGACATCTGGCCTCTTTACCTCTTTCATGAGCGTTGTCTGACAGTGAACTTTGCTGTCGACCGCTATACGACCTGCGAAATCAGAACGCGCAACGATTCCAAAATCGTGCTGCAATCAGCGGATCAAAAGGGCGAGGAGGTGTTCGACTCGTTCGATGCCCTCGCAGCAGCCCCGAAGTACAAGCTGCCCTTGCTTGCCTACGTGGTGAGATACTTCCGTCCGGCCACCGGGATTGAGCTTCGCACGCATTCGGAGGCACCTGCGGGCGCGGGCATCTCGGGCTCGTCGTCGCTCATTATTTCCATCTCGAGCGCCTTCAACAAACTGAATGGAGCGGGTTACTCGATCGAGAAGATCCGCGAGATTTCGCAGAACATCGAAGCTCAAATCATTCGTGTTCCCACCGGTTGTCAGGATTACTATCCGGCGATGTACGGATCGGTGAGTGCCATCGAGCTCGGGGCAGGCGGAATCATACGGCGCGAGATTCGCGTTTCTCACGATGATTTGAACGAGCGCATTGTGCTCGCCTACACCGGCGTGCCGCGCAACTCCGGCATCAACAACTGGGAAGTGATGAAGGCGCACATCAATGGAGACAAGGGTGTGCGCAAGAACTTCGAGAAGATCGCGGCCATCGCGAATGGAATGCGAGAGGCTCTGGAGACTGCCGACTGGGACGGCGCGGCTGCGCTCTTGCGAGAAGAGTGGAATCATCGACGTAAGAACGCTCCCGGGATCTCGACCGAGTTGATCGATACGCTCATTGCGTCGACACGGCGGGTGGGGGCGAAGGCGGCTAAAGTGTGTGGAGCGGGCGGCGGCGGTTGCGTCTTCTTTCTAGTGGAGAAGGGCCGCAAGGAGAGAGTGCAGGATACGATCGCGGAGCTCGGCGCGGAAGTGCTGGACGTAGCGGTGGCTCCGAAAGGTGTGAGTGTCCGCGTGTCCTCGAAGTAACATTGCCTCATGGAAGTGACGCTGCCCGGAGAGAAGCTCGGGCTCATCCTAAAGGTCGGCCTTTACGTGTTCCTGGCGATCGCAGGGTTGAGTTTCCTGCCTTGGCTCCTCTATGGGCTGGGTGGATTGTGGGTTGCCGCAGCGGTCGGGACTTTTGCAACCGCGGCGTTGGCCAACGCCATCGTGGTTCGGGTATTCGAGCGCGGTAAGCTTGCGGACGTCGGCCTTGGCTGGGCGCCAGGTTCGTCGAGAAATCTCGGCATCGGGATACTTGCCGGTATCGTGGCTGCGCTTTGCGTGACAGCTGTGCCGTTGCTCGTGGGAATCGCAGAACTGCGCGAAGATCCCGCGCATCCTTTCCAGCCAGCATCGCTCCTCTTTGTAACGGTGCTTCTGTTGTTCGGCGCCGTGGGCGAGGAGCTACTTTTTCACGGCTACGCGTTTCAGCTGCTGGCCGGAAGCATCGGCCGGTTCGCGACCATTCTTCCGGCTGCCGTCCTGTTTGGCGCAGCCCATATGAATAATTTGAACGCGAGCCTCCTCGGCATTGTCAACACTATCGGCTTCGGTGTGATTCTCGGTTACGCGGTGCTGCGAAGTGGGGACCTTTGGCTGGCGACGGGAATCCACTTTGGTTGGAACTGGGTACTGCCCCTTTTCGGAGTAAACCTCAGCGGTTTTACAATGGGAGTAACCGGGCGAACGCTGCACTGGAAGGTCGGCGACCTGTGGAGCGGCGGCCAGTATGGTCCGGAAGCGAGCCTGCTGACGTCTTTTGTGGTGGTTGGCTT
>DASQVJ010000385.1:0-3077 GCA_035640835.1 Bryobacteraceae bacterium | reverse complement strand
AGTGAAGTCCTGAAGCTTCGTCACGCGTTTCTCGACACAGCCGCTCCGACGGACATCGCCGAAACCTGGAAGAGTCTCGTAGCATCGGAGCGCCGGCTGGAGGCTTATCGAGAGAGCATTCCGACAGTCATGGTGATGGAGGAAATGCCCTCGCCAAAGCCCACGAATTTGCTTCTCCGTGGTGCTTATGATCGCCCTGGCGAAGTTGTTCCTCGAGCGGTGCCTGGAGCGCTTCCTCCGCTTCCGGCCGAGGCGCCTGCGAATCGATTGGGCTTGGCCCAGTGGTTGGTGGATCCCTCGAATCCTCTGACTGCGCGTGTTGCCGTCAATCGATACTGGCAATCACAGTTCGGAGTTGGGATCGTCAAGACGGTTGAAGACTTTGGATCTCAGGGCGAATGGCCATCGCATCCCGAACTGCTCGATTGGCTCGCGACTGAATTCATCCGCAGCGGATGGGACGTGAAGGCGATGCAGAAGCTCATCGTGACAAGCGCGACGTACCGCCAGAGCTCGAAGGTTCGGCCCGAGCTGACGTCCCGAGACCCGGAGAATCGGTTGCTCGCTCGTGCGCCCAGGCTTCGACTTCCTGCTGAGGCTATCCGCGATTCCGCACTCCTCGCGTCGGGTCTGCTGAAGGAGAAGATTGGAGGACTCTCGGTGAAGCCCTATCAACCTCCAGGGCTTTGGAGCGAGCTCGGCGATAAAGATTACGAACCGGGCAAAGGCGACGACCTGTATCGCCGCAGCTTGTACACATTCTGGAAGCGAACGGCGCCTCCGCCATTTATGTCGAATTTCGACTCGGCACTTCGCGAGGCGTGTACCGTTCGCGAGACGCGCACCAACACCCCGTTGCAGGCGCTCAACCTCATGAACGACGTGACGTTCCTTGAGGCTTCCAAGATGCTTGCGACGCGGGTGCTCACGGCAGAGGACAAGCTTGGGCTTCTCTATCAACTGGTCCTGTCGCGCGAGCCTGCCGAGTCCGAGCGAGCGTTGCTGACCCAGTCGATTGCGCGATATCGTGATCACTTTCAGAGCAAGCCGCAGGAGGCGTTCAAGCTCTTGTCGCAAGGGGCGAGCAGCGTGTCAACAAACAATGCGTCCGAGTTCGCAGCCTGGACGATGCTCGCCAGCACGGTACTGAATCTAGACGAGGCGGTCACGAGGGAATAGCATGGATCGTCGAAGCTTTCTATTGAAATCGGCAACGAGCCTCGCGGCGCTTCACACCCTTTCAGCCGCCGAGGATACGCCGCCTCATTTTGCGCCGAAAGCGAAGCGCGTCATCTACCTGTTCCAGTACGGCGGGCCCTCGCAGATCGACCTCTTCGATCCAAAGCCGGGACTCCAGAAGCTTCAGGGCACCGACCTTCCGGGGTCGATCCGAATGGGGCAACGACTCACGGCGATGACGGCGGCGCAGACGACGTTTCCAGTGGCCTCGTCGATGTTTCCATTCGCCCAGCACGGGCAAAGCGGTGCCTGGCTCAGCAACCTGCTGCCGCACACCGCCAAGATCGCCGACAAGATCAGCTTCATCCGAACACTGCACACCGAGCAAATCAACCACGATCCAGGCATCACGTTCTTTCAGACCGGCTTCCAACTCGCCGGACGCCCAAGCATCGGCGCGTGGCTCGCTTATGGGCTCGGCAGCGAGAACAAGGATCTGCCCGCGTTCATCGTGATGACGTCCAAGGGCGGCCAGTTGGGAGATCAACCGTTGGCGGATCGGTTATGGAGCAGCGGCTTCCTGCCGTCCCGCTACCAGGGCGTAAAATTTCGCTCGGGCACGGATCCGGTGCTCTATCTTTCGAACCCGCCCGGAATCGACACATCCTTGAGGCGCCGCTTTCTCGATGATCTCAAGCAGCTCAATCAAGCCAAGCTCGACGAGACGGGTGATGCCGAGATCTCGACACGTATCGCTCAGTATGAGATGGCGTTTCGGATGCAAGCGTCTGTCCCGGATCTCACGGATCTCTCGAGCGAGCCTGAATCCACATTCGAACGATATGGTCCCGATGCTCGAAAAGCCGGGACCTTCGCCGCGAACTGCCTGCTCGCGCGCCGGTTGGCCGAAAGAGGTGTCCGCTTCATTCAGCTCTTCCATCGCGGTTGGGACCAGCACCAGAAACTGCCGCAGCAAATTCAGTTCCAATGTCGAGCTACGGACCAACCTTCAGCAGCGCTTGTGCAAGACCTGGCGGATCGTGGATTGCTCGATGACACGCTGGTTGTCTGGGGTGGCGAATTCGGTCGCACGGTCTATTGCCAGGGCAAGCTGACAGCCGATGATTACGGGCGCGATCATCATCCTCGCTGTTTTACTATTTGGATGGCGGGCGGAGGCATCAAGCCTGGAGTCACCTACGGCTCAACGGACGACTTCAGCTACAACATCACCGAGAATCCCGTGCACGTGCATGATCTGCACGCGACCATTCTGCACTGTTTGGGGATCGATCACACCAAGCTGACGTATAAGTTCCAGGGACGCCACTTCCGCTTAACGGACGTTCACGGACGTGTCGTGAAGGATCTGATTGCCTAGCCGTGGCACTGCTTGCAAGCAGTCTCTTTGTTCATCTTGAGATGTGACGCAGCCTTCGACCCGTGGGGCATGTGGCACATCTGGCATTCTTCAAGCACGTTCACGACATGCGTATGCTTCTTCGGAAACTGCGTCGCGTCGTGACACTTCATGCAAGCCTCTGCCGTCGTGTCGAACTTCAGCGCCCACACGTTGTCTTTCACGGCGTGGCAAGCATCGCAAGTGGCCGCCGTCGGTGGATGCGCACGAAAGGGCTCGAACCCCGCGGGTGCCGAGCCGGTTCCCACAAACACTTTCGCTGTCTGCTTTGCGCTGCCTAGATCGAGCACAAGCTCATGCGCGCCGGGCTCGAGTTTGAGGGTCGCCATCAACGCATTGGGAGCGGGATTCACGGCCGGAGCGGGCTTCCCATCCACCAGGAGTTTCGCGGGCCCATTCACCCTTGCAACGAACGAGACGTTCCCCGAAGCAAGCACCGAGCCGTCCAGGGGCCGCAGGATTTCAGGACCTTTCGGGG
>DASQVJ010000384.1:0-6864 GCA_035640835.1 Bryobacteraceae bacterium | reverse complement strand
AAATTATCGACAGCA
This sequence comes from Bryobacteraceae bacterium, assembly GCA_035640835.1. Taxonomy (GTDB): domain Bacteria; phylum Acidobacteriota; class Terriglobia; order Bryobacterales; family Bryobacteraceae; genus DASQVJ01. The sequence goes on along the minus strand of DASQVJ010000384.1, from coordinate 6,849 downwards.
ACATTGGCCGACAAGCCGCGGTACAAAGTCTGGCGAGCCGCAAACTGCCACACCGCGAACCCCGGCAGAAGGAATTGGTTGCGATCGTCTTCGAATTGCCCGCCGTACGCGCGCAATCCGCCCGATACCAGCGTCCCCCCTCGCGCATACGTCAGCTGAGCAGTCCCTTGATGCTTCGGCACCTGCGGAATCCGCTCACCGGTTTCGAAGCGCGAGTCCGCGAATAAATAGCCAAGCTCGGCCCGCACATTGTGCCACTGCGACCGAAGTTCGATGTCGAGTCCTCGTGATAGCGCCGACGCGGCATTCTGCCTCTGCCTCACGATTAACGCAGGAGTCGACGAGAGCGTCACATTCGTGATCAGGTCGCTGAGATCATTGCGAAAGAACGTGACACCCAGCCGCGTATTCTCGCCGATGACGTCGAACCCTACCTCTGATCCGAACACCGTTTCGGCACGCAGCGCTGGATTCGCCTGGGTTACGGCATTGCCAACGCGGAACTCGCGATACAGCTCATTCAAGGTCGGTGCACGAAAGCCCCGATAGGCCGAGCCCCTTGCTCGAAACCAGCTCCTTCCAACGACAAACCCGCCAGTAGGACCAAAGAAGTCCTTGCCTGTGTCGGTGATCTGTCCTCGAGCGCCCGCAAACAGCCGCGCCGGCCCTGCAGCAAAATCGAGCTGTCCAAAAGCAGCCCTCTGAAACTGCGACCCTCCACCGATCCGCTGCCCCGTTGGCACCAGCGTATCGATGCTTGTGCCTTCCACTCTCTGGAAATCAGCGCCCGCTACCCAATTCACCCGGTCGAGACTCTTACGCCAGTACGCGGCGCCGCCGGTAGCCTCAGAAGGCACCCTCTGAAGGAAGGTGATTCTTTCCGTGTTCCGATCTGCCGAGATTGATGAGAAGCTGGCATGGAACTGTTCGCGTGTGTGATATGCAATCACCGCGATCTGATCATTCGTCCACTGCCGCGAGTAGTTTGCCGAGATCGTGCCCAACCCGGTCGAGTTCTGCGTTAGCCGCGTGCCGTTTTCGCGCTCCTCGGCCAACACATCGAACTTCAAGTTGAGCCTGTTTTCGACACCCAGGTAGTCCAGGCGCACGTCGCCCGCCGCCAAGCGAACGCCCGCGCGCGTGTCCGCCGATCCCCTGCGGTCCTCGGGCACGATGTAGTAGCCATCGGTCGTGAGCGCCCGTACGCGTGTGCTTGCAGCAAACCGGTCGCGCCAGATGTGTGACGCTCCGCCGCCAACGATGTGCGTATTCGCGTTTCCGCCTTCATAGAACCCGGTCAGCCGGTATCTCTGCGCCGGGCGGCTGAACAACGAAATGGCGCCGCTCATCGCACGGTCGCCAAACGCTGTCGTGGTTGCGCCTCGAATCACTTCCACTCGCTCGAGGTCCTCGGGCGGAATGCGTGTCCAGTAGACCCATCCGCCGAATGGGTCGTTAACCGGGACACCGTCCCAGAGCACCAAGGTCCGGCTCGCGCCGCTCGAACCCAGCCCACGCAGCGAAACTCCCTGCGTGGTTGGATTCGCAACCAGACTCGATGACCGTCGAAACAAGCTGAAGCCCGGTAAAATACGGAGCCGGTCATCGAGGTTGATGCCCGCCTGCTGCTCCATATCGCGCCGCCCCAGCACGCTGATGAACGAGGGAGTCGCTGTCTGAATCTCCCCGGTGATCGTCACCGAGGTGTGGACCGGTTCGAGCTTATCGGGCGCCGCTGCGGTGTTGGGCGTCTGCTCTTGGGATAGCAGCGGCAAGCTGCTCAAGAGCCACAACGCGAGCCGTCGCCCACGGCGTACCCGCGAGACGTTCCGGTGATGAACAGACGGCGATATGCATGTCGGCAGAGACATCGATAGGAGGAAAAGTGACGTGGCGGTCGGGTACCACTCGCGCCAAGTACCTGAGAACAGTATAGACATCAGTTTCGTCCGGCACAGTTCTGTCGAAGTGCTGCGTCACAAAGCGGATACGTGTGTGCTGCTCGGAGAGTCGCCACACCATGAAGGCACAGTAGTCCACAGCGGCCTCGAACCAGGCCGCCTCGCTGGCCTCAACTCGCAGATCCAGCAGCAGATGGATGCTTGGATCCTTCTCCTTTGCAAACTCGCGGACTTGGAGTTGACCCGTGTGGGCGGTCGCTTTCCAGTCCACATATCGAGCGCTCTCGAAATGCTCGTACGGCCGCACCCGATACCATTCCGTGCCGCGTCCACGAATCCGCGCGTCCAAGTCCCCGTTTACTTCGCTGAGCAGCATCTCAAACCCGGGCTGCGGATCGATACACGGATAGACCAGGATCTCCTGCTCCAGCCACACACGTTCCCTTCGATGTGTGAAGTCAAACGGGAAGCGGCTGCTGAACTGAAACAAGTTTTCGCGGTACACTCCTCGCTTGTCGAAACGGAGCTCGACAGGCTCTCGGAGCACGCTGTTGCTCGGCAGCACGGGAATATAGATCGGCGCAGGCAAGGCGCTTTTCGGACCGCCGCTCAGAGTGATCGAAAACGAAGGCGTCCACCACTTCGTGTTCTTCACCAGGAAGTGCATGATCACCGGCTTGCGCGCGGCAATGTGTTCGGGAAGCTCGATATCGAGCTGCAGTCCCGCCAACCCCAGCCGGCTGACGAATCCCGAGATCAGCAGAGTTGCCAGCAGTGCGGCCAGCAATAGGAAAAGCAGATTGTTGGCCGAAGCAAACGCGGCCACTCCAATCAAAGCGACCAGCAGGCTGAAAATCAAACCGGTCGACGTGATCTGCTGCCTTACCCCGGATTGAAGCGCGTGTCTTAGATTGCTGAAGATTTGTCGCAAGCTCTTCACCCGGTCATCCCCGTCCCGACCTTACTTAACGACTGTATTGCAAGACGAAAAAGTGTGGCGTAGCGAACCAAATATTTCGGTTAACCGACAATGAATGATAACCGTCAGAAGCATACGGGCTTCAGGCCCAGTTTTGGAGGGTTTTGCAGTAAGCTCTAGTTGGGTGCCTTATGCGCAGTCTCTTCTCCTCAAATACATATAAGCTAGGCAGCGCCACTCGCAAGCTTCTCGTCGCCACGTCGTGCCTCACCGCGATCCCTTTATTCGCGCAGATGCCCAGCGGGGTGAATACAGGGCCACTTCCGGCTCCGATCAACGCACCCCGTTACGGGAATATCAACTTTCCAGGTGGGCTTGGCACCGGTCCTCGCAACCACATAACGAGCCTGAGCGACTCGATTGCGGGCCGGCCAGGCTTTGGTGGCGGCGGGGTTTTCCCTGGCCGTTCCGGCGGCGGAGCTGGTCGTCACGGTCGAGGCGGTTTCGATCGGGGACGGACCGTCATAGTGCCGTGGGCTGTACCGGTCGGGTACTATCCGTACGGCAACGGCTACGACGATCAGGATCCGAACGTAACGGTCGTCACACCGCCGCAGCAGACGCCTTCGGTCATCATTAATCAGAACTTTATTCCCCAGACTGCGAACCCGTCCCTGCGCGACTACTCGGACTCCGACTTGCCTGAGACGCCTTCTCGAAGCCAGGTTGAAGTCCACCAGGTTCCTGTTGCGCCCCGGCCCGAGGGCCAGTCGATCCGTCAACGCGCGAACGTCGATGACTCGGCCACCATCTACATGATCGCGCTCAAAGACGACTCCATCCGGCAGGCGATCGGATATTGGATGGAGGGCGATACATTGCACTACCTGACTCCGAGCGGCACCATCAACCGCGTCTCGATGGATCAGGTAGATCGCGAACTGTCCGAGAAGCTCAACCGCGAGCGAAACGTCGAGTTCTCGCTGCGTCGCTAGCTCTTATATCGGTTCAGGCGCCCGGTTCATCGTGGGTCTGGGCGCCCTCGGAACCATTCGACAGAAACTCTCGAATCGCCAACCTCCGTACAAAATCCCGATCACCTTCCAAGAAATCGTACTGCGGCAACGCTTCGGGCGCCTCCCAAAGGATACGTTCGAATGCGAAGTTTCCGGGCTCCCCTAAAAAGTCGGTCACTTGAAAAAAGATCAACAGGATGGCGGTGCGCCCGGGATAGCGATGCTCGTAACGAATCAACTCCGGTCCGATGGTGGCCTGAATGCCCAATTCCTCTTCCAACTCGCGTGCTAACGCCGCTTTCGGAAGCTCGCCTTGCTCCACTTTGCCGCCAGGAAACTCCCATTTCAGCCCATGCGAGTCGCCCCGTTTCCGTTGTCCGACCAGAATCTTCCCTTCGCGCTCGATTACGGCCGCCACTACCTTGATCACCGATTTGTACATGCTGTTGAGCTAAACTGGCGAGACCATCCACATTGTGCCATGTACCACCCTCTTCTGCTACAACACTTTCAAAATCCCCAAAACGTCGGCACAATTGACAATCCTTCGGCACAAGTCGAGGTCTCGAATCCGATCTGCGGAGACATTCTCAGACTCGCGGTATCAGTGGCCGGGGATCGAATTGTAAATATTGCGTTCCTTGTAAAGGGATGCACCGCCAGCGTGGCTTGCGGCTCGGCGCTTACCGAACTGCTCAAAAACCAGCCGGTCAGTTTTCTCGATTCGGTAACTTCCTCAGACATCGAACGGGCCGTCAGCGAACTCCCCCAAGCATCCCGCCATGCTGCAACTCTCTGCGTCGAAAGCGCGAGAGCACTTTCAGCGGCTTTGGCACGTTGATTGCTCAACTTAGAAGGGAGGACCGGAGTGGATGTTACAAAAAAGCGTCGTAACCCTTGCATTTTTTTCCCTTCTGGCGGGACCATCTTTAGCCCAGGCCGAATCGGTTGGCCGTAACCCCATGGAGGGGAAGTGGGTATTAGATAAAGGAAAGAGCCCTTCGGGAAAATTTGCACCTGGCCATTTTGTGCAGGAAATCAAAACCAACGGAAATGAAGTAACCATCGAATCCAAGTACGATGAACCAAAGAGTGGCATATATCCACTGTTTTGGGTGGGACTGATGACAAATAAGCTGACGCTGAAGACGGACGGATCAGAGGTTCTGAATCAGGTTGGTCCATATGCTCTCGTTTCGAAAACGACTTTGGAAGGAAATCGAATGGCCACGCAATGGACCGCAAAGAACGATCCTGGACAAGTGGATGGCGAGTGGATTCGCACACTGTCCGACGATGGCCGTGAAATGACAATGGAGCTTAAGGGTAAAAGCTCGGATGGCCGGACGATGGACGGAAAGTTCGTATTTGTCCGTCGTTAACGAGCTCCGGGGAAGGGAAGTGCCGTTAGCCTTTGCGTCGGCGGCTGCGCTTCTCTTCCACCAACGAGAAAGTCAGTTTTCTCTCCACAGCATCAACGCGATCCAAGACAACTTCCACCTGATCGCCAATCGAAAATACCCGCTTGCTGCGCTCACCGACGATCTTCCGGGTGTTTTCCTGGAACGTGTATCGATCGCCCGGTAGCGTGTCGAGCGGGACCAGACCCTCCACGAAAAACTCCTCTAACTCGACGAAGAAGCCGAATCGTGTCGTGCTGATGATCAGACCCTTGAACTGCTCGCCGACACGGTCGATCATGAACTTCGCTTTCTTCCATTCCACCAGTTCGCGTTCCGCTTCATCGGCTCGCCGCTCGGTTGACGACGAATGGTCGGCCAACTCGCGGAGCTCATGGTCCTCGTAAGGAGACTCTTTCTTGTCGAGAGTCGCGCCCAGGATCCGATGTACCAGTAAATCCGGATAACGTCGAATTGGCGACGTAAAGTGTGTGTAGCTGCGAGCCGCCAGCGCGAAATGCCCCTCGTTCCGCTCGCTGTACTTGGCCTGCTTCAATGACCTCAACATCAGGTACGTCAGGATCCGCTCTTCCGGCTTGCCCTCGAGCTTCGCCACCAGTTTCTGATAGTCTTTCGAGCTCACTTGAACTTCCGCGGACGGCAGCACGGTGTCTTTGTACACCCTCCGTCCGTCACGTTTGCGTTCCACGTGTCGCACCTTGCGCACAGCCACTGGACCAGCCAGTGTGTATCCGAACTGAGCAGCAACTTCTTCGAAATCGAGGATTCGCTTCGGATCCGGTTCTTCGTGGATGCGATACACCATCGGCCGCTCGAGCTGTTCGACATGCGACGCCACAGCTTCGTTAGCCGCGAGCATGAACTCCTCAATGATCCGATGGGCGATGTTCCTCGGGCTGCGCAAAACACCTATCATCTCGCCCTGCGGATCAAACTCGATCAGGGGCTCCGGCAAATCGAAGTCAATCGATCCCCGCCTCGTGCGCTTTCGATTCAACTTCAGCGCGAGCTCCTTCATCAGCTCGAACCGTGGCACTAGAGGCGCATAACGCTGCCGCATCTCAGCATCGCCTTCGAGAATATTGTGCACGTTCGTATAAGTCATCCGCTCGACGCTTCGAATGACGCCTCGCGTGAACCTCTGTCGGATTACGTCGCCCGTGTTGTCCAGCTCGAGAATCGCGGACATCACGAAACGGTCCACCTGCGGTCTTAAGGAGCACAGATCCGTCGATAGCTCGACCGGCAGCATCGGCACGGCGCGATCCGGGAAATAAACGCTCGTTCCACGCAGCATCGCCTCTTTGTCGATTGCCGTGTCGGGGCGCACGTAGTAGCTTACGTCCGCAATGTGGACATGAAGCTCGTAATGGCCGTTCGGCAGCCGGTTTACCCACACCGCATCATCAAAGTCACGAGCCGTCTCCCCATCGATCGTCACTACTTCATAGGCGCGGAAGTCCTCCCGCTTTGCCACCTCATCTTCCGGGAGCGCGGAGCTATACGACTGGGCCTGCTCCAACACCGCCGGGGGAAACTCGTGCGGGATATGGTGCTTCCGGATCGTGATCTCGACATCGATTCCGAAGTCG
>DASQVJ010000383.1:0-3995 GCA_035640835.1 Bryobacteraceae bacterium | reverse complement strand
TTTGCAGAGGTGCGAAAGCGATCTCTGACCTACAATCGTGTCGGCGCACGTATCGAGAAAGCCCTCCTGGGTGCGGACGCCGGTCTTTTCGGCGCGGCGTATCTTCCTCTTCAACGGAGAATCTATTCTGAAGCGACGGCTTGCCGCTAGAATTCATGACCTCTGATATTGCGTTTTACTGGTTGGGTTTAGACGTCGGAACCTCCTCTTCACGTGCACTCCTGGTTGACGCTGCCGGCCAGGTCCAGCATGCCATTTCTGCTCCTCACGAGGAGATGCATATGGCCAAGCCACTGTGGGCCGAACAGGATCCGGATAATTGGTGGCTCGCTTCGAAAGCGGCCATTCGGGGAGTTTTGGGTGCCGCCGGAATCGACGGCAAATCCGTGGCCGGTGTTGGGCTCTCTGGCCAGATGCATGGATTGGTGTTACTCGACGAGCACCATAAGGTAATCCGGCCGGCCCTCATCTGGTGTGACCAGCGCAGCCAGCGACAGGTCGATTTCATCAACTCGAAATTGGGCACAGAAACGGTGTTGCGGGCGACCGCCAATCCCGTTCTCACCGGTTTCACGCTTCCCAAATTGCTTTGGATCAGGGACAACGAACCACAGCGCTTTGAAACAGTGCGGAAATTCCTCCTACCGAAAGACTACATACGTTTCAAATTGACAGGCGAATTTGCAACCGATGTATCGGACGCAAGCGGGACCGCAATGTTCGACGTCGTCCACCGGCGCTGGTCGGACGTGGTGATGGCGGGCCTTGGTTTGGATCGTTCGATCCTGCCTAAGATGTACGAGTCGAGTGCCGTGTCTGGAGAAGTGACGGAACAGGCGGCACGGGAGACCGGATTATCGGCCGGCACGGTGGTAGTCGCGGGAGCTGGCGATCAGGCCGCGAGTGCCATCGGGAACGGCATTGTGACTGCGGACAAAATGTCCTGCACCGTGGGCACTTCGGGCGTTGTCTTCGCCTATTTGGACAAGCCCGCTTATGACCCCGAAGGCCGGGTACATACGTTCTGCCATGCTGTTTCGGATGCGTGGCACGTCATGGGAGTGACTCAAGGCGCCGGGCTAAGTCTGCAATGGTTCCGCAACAGGTTTGCCCCTGGCACAGCTTACGATGAACTCACCGCGGAAGCACAAACATCGCCCGCGGGGGCTCAAGGGCTTTTCTGGCTTCCGTACTTAATGGGCGAACGAACACCTCACCTCGACGCCACGGCCCGCGGTGCCTGGATCGGGCTGACGGCCCGGCACGAACGGTCCGACTTGGTGCGCTCCGTCCTTGAAGGCGTGTGTTTCAGCTTGAAAGACGGTCTGGAAATTATCCGGAGCCTCGGCGCCCGGCCGTCCTCCATCCGGCTCTCGGGCGGAGGCGGGAAGAGCGCGTTCTGGCACCAGATGTTTGCGGACATCTTCGCTGCGCATGTTTCCACACTCGAGACACAGGAGGGTTCTGCGTATGGGGCGGCGCTATTGGCCCTCATCGGCACAGGCGAATACGGCAGTGCGCGCGAACTCTGTGATCGCGCCATCAAGGAAAACGTTGTGAAGGACCCGCAACCCGAAGCCGCCAAGCTGTACGAGTCGCACTACCAGGTTTTTCACTCGTTGTACCCTGTTCTGCGTCCCGCGTATCGAGCTATCAGCGAATTGGATGAGTGAGAACTCGTTCCGCCTCTGTGATGTAGCCTTACCCGTTCCGCTCGATCAAGCATTTACCTACAAACTGCCGGAGGCGTTGCAGTCTCGGATCTCGATCGGAGTGCGTGTAGCAGTGCCTTTTGCCGGACGCAAACTCACCGGCGTTGTTGTCGGGCTTCATAACGAGCTTCCCGACGAGCAGTCGATTAAGGACGTCATCCGCATACTTGATGACGAACCGGTTCTCGATGACCAACTGTTGCGGCTTGGTCGCTGGATCGCCGAGTACTACTGTTCTCCGATTGGTGAGGTGCTCAAGAGCATGCTTCCTCTCACCGGCGAAGTTCGCAAACAGGTTCGTTACGTTTTGACAGCTCTAGGGGAGGATGCGATCCAACAGCTCGTTCTCGACCAGACACCTGCGACACAAGCCCTGAAATTACTTCGCGACAGGTCGCGTTCTCCGGCCTATCTGGCTGCCAAAGTTCCCGCGGTTCGCCAGACGCTTCGGGTGCTTCTGAAACGTGGCTTGATCGCGGAAGAGGAGTACGAGGAACAGAAAGATCCGCTACGTGCGGCCTCCGGAAGGCTACGGGCGGAGTTCGTCCAAAGGCCGTCCGTCGATCTGAAATTGAAGAAGGGCGAGCGTGAACTTCTTGCTTTTCTGGAACTCCACCCGGGGCAGCACAATCTGGCTGAATTGCATAAACTTATGAAAGGCGCGAGCGCCGCAGCTCGCTCTCTGGCGCGCCAAAACCTCATCCGGCTCGAAGCTGAGTCCGTGGCTGAAGTGGATGGATTCGCGAGAGTAGCTCCCGTCTTAAACGTGCACCAAGATGCGGCTCTGGTTGCGATTGAAGCGGCCATGCAAGCCAATGCATTCCGAGCGTTTCTGCTTCAGGGCGTTACGGGTTCAGGGAAAACGGAGGTCTATCTTCGTAGCATCGAGTCGGCACTTGCTTTGGGAAAGAGCGCGCTGTTACTCGTACCCGAAATTGCGCTGACTCCTGCCATGGCGGGACAGTTCTTTCATCGATTCGGGAAGCAGGTTGCAATTTTACACTCGGGGATCTCATCAACCGAGCGTGCGGATCAATGGAGGCGCATTCGCACGGGCAAAGCGCGAGTCGTCGTTGGAACGCGCTCGGGCGTCTTTGCTCCGGTTCAGGATCTCGGCCTTCTGATCGTGGACGAAGAACACGATGGCAGTTACAAGCAGGGCGAGGTACCTCGTTACCACGGTCGTGATGTCGCACTTGTCCGGGCGAAGGAACTCGGGGCCGTCGCCGTCCTAGGATCAGCCACGCCGAGCATCGAAAGCCGCCACAACGCCGACACGAACCGATACACCTTGCTCCGGCTGCCGGAGCGAATTGCCAAACGTCCCATGCCGCAGGTCGAAATCGTCGACATGCGGGTCGAGTTCCTGGAAACAAAGCGCCAGGGTACGTTCTCACGAAAGCTCCTGGAAGAAATCGAACGGCGGCTCGAGGCCGGAGAGCAAACAATGCTGCTGTTAAATCGGCGCGGATTCTCGAGTTTCATGGTTTGTCGAGCCTGCGGAGAAAAACTGCATTGCGCAAACTGTTCTCTTGTACTGACACACCATAAGCGGGACCATCGCATGCTGTGCCACGTCTGCGGCTATGCCGAGAAGATCCCAACTGAATGTCCGAACTGCGGCAGCGAGTACATTCAGTTTCTGGGTATCGGTTCTGAACGTGTTGAAGACGAGTTGCACCAGCATTTTCCCTTAGCAAAGATAGGCCGCCTCGACCGCGACGTGGTAGCACGCAAAGGCGCAGTTGAAGATGTGCTGGATCAGTTCCGCCACGGGCTGCTCGACATTCTTGTCGGCACGCAGATGATCGCGAAAGGGCACGACATTCCCAATGTCACGCTGGTCGGTGTCGTGCTGGCGGATATCGGGCTGAGCATCCCGGATTTCCGAGCTGCCGAACGGACGTTTCAGCTCCTCACACAAGCGGCGGGTCGTGCCGGTAGAGGCGAAACGCCGGGCCGGGTGGTCATTCAAACGCTTAGCCCTGAGCATTACGCCGTAAGAATGGCTGCAGAACAGGATTACGAAACGTTCTACGGAAAGGAGACCGAGTTCCGACGCTGGCTGCACTACCCGCCCTTTGCCGCAGTCGCCAATATCCTTGTCCGAGCAGTGAAGCAGGAGGATGCGCTCCGAATGGTATCTCAGCTTGGATTCGAGCTCACTCCGCCGCCGAAAGGCATCCGGGTGATGGGCCCGGCGGAAGCACCGGTAGTCCGGCTCAAGAACGAGTTTCGGTATCAGATCCTCTTGAAGGCGGCAAGCCGAAGCACACTGCGAGA
>DASQVJ010000382.1:0-5586 GCA_035640835.1 Bryobacteraceae bacterium | reverse complement strand
TGAATGTTATCCGGCAGGAGACTTTTCTGGCGCCTTACGCGATTCGCAATGTCGAGATCGTGGGTGCAAAGATTGGGGCGGAGTTGCGGCAACAAGCGTTGTACGTTATCTTGGCTGCCCTGGGCGGCATGCTCGTTTACCTGTGGTTCCGGTTCGAGCTGGTTTACGGTGTCGCTGCCGTCATCGCCGTATTTCATGACACGATCATCACGATCGGGCTGTTCTCTTTGTTCGACAAGGAGATCTCACTCACCGTGGTCGCCGCTCTGTTAACCCTGGTCGGCTATTCGATGAATGACACGATCGTGGTGTTTGACCGAATCCGGGAGAACCTCAAGATTCGCAAGAGGGACAACCTGGAAAAGCTGATCAACGACAGCATCAATCAAACGTTGAGTCGCACTATTCTTACCTCCGGCCTGACGCTGCTGACAGCTCTGGCGCTGCTGATCTTCGGTGGCCCAGTACTGCACGGCTTCTCGTTCGCGCTGGTGGTTGGTATCATCATTGGAACTTATTCATCGATCTTCATTGCCAGCCCGATTCTGGTCTTCTGGCAGAACTTCATGGAAAAGCGGAGGGGCGCGTCAGCAACGCTCCCTGCGGCGAGCCCGGTTCGTCGTACTCCCGCAAAATCCATGAAGTAATGTGGATCAAATCAACCGCTTCCGTTGGAGAGGTGAGGCGGAAAGGAAAGAGGTGAACGGTTATGTTTGAGCAGACGTTCGTGGATTATGGAAACAAGACGCAGAAGAGCGCGTCCGTGATGACGTCCTTCCTTATCCAGATTGGGCTCGTGGCGGTAATGGTAATCATTCCGCTGATCTTCACGGAGTCACTGCCGAAGACGCAGTTGACGAGCTTTCTTGTGGCGCCTCCGCCGCCGCCTCCTCCTCCGCCGCCACCTGCTGCGGCGCCTGTGAAAGTCGTGAAGACGGTGCCCCGGCAGTTTGATGCGGGACGCCTGATGGCTCCAAAGCAGATCCCGAAAGAAATCGCTGAGATCAAGGAAGAGGAACTTCCAGCCGCGGCTTCCGCAGGCGTTCCCGGTGGCGTCCCTGGCGGCGTTCCCGGCGGTGCTCCGGGCGGCGTCATCGGCGGCATCATCGGCGCCGTTCCCTCGGCTGCTCCTCCGCCTCCCCCTCCGGTGAAGGAAGCTCCGAAGGCAGTTACTCCTAAGTCCATCCGCGTCGGTGGCCAGGTCATGGCGGCCAAGTTGATTCGCCAGCCAAAGCCTGTGTATCCCCCGTTGGCCAAGCAGGCGCGCGTTCAAGGAACCGTACGATTCAACGCGGTTATCGGCAAGGACGGCACCATTCAGAATCTGACTTTGGTGAGCGGTCACCCGCTTCTGGTGCCTGCAGCGCAGGAAGCCGTGCGCCAATGGCAGTACCAGCCGACCCTTCTGAACGGCGAGCCCGTCGAAGTGGTGACTGTGATCGACGTGAACTTCACGTTGAGCTAAGACCCGGGCCCCGAACAGCACCCGGTTATTCAGTGATAGAACTCAATTGAACTCGATTCGATAATTCAACTCGCAGGAGAAAGAAAGAATGCTTCTACAGATTCAAGTTTGGGCGATTCTGCTGCTTCAAGAGGGCGGCGCGCCCGCCATCAGCTTCGACCCGCAACACATGTGGGATCAGATGACGTGGCTCGGTAAAGCCGTTGTCATGGTGCTCTTCTTCATGTCCGCATGGTCCATCGGCGTCGCGATCGATCGCTTCATCGCGTTCAACGCGGCTCGCAAGCAGTCCCGCCAATTCGCTCCGGCTGTGGCCGGCGCGTTGCGTGAAGGCAAGCTCGACGAAGCCATCAAGATCGCGGATCGCTACAAGAAGAGCCACTTGGCAAAGGTTGTCGTCGCGGGTCTTCAGGAGTTTCGTGCGCACCAGGAAAGCAACGATATCTCGGGTGAAGAGATCGAGGCCAGCAAGCGAGCCCTTGACCGTTCGGAGGCCATTGTGCACGCCGAACTGAAGCGCGGTATCAGCAGCCTCGCTACGATTGGTTCCACCGGTCCCTTCGTCGGACTGTTCGGCACTGTCGTCGGCATCATCAACGCGTTCCGTGGTATCGCCAGTGAAAAGTCGGCCGGTCTTGGCGCCGTGTCGGCCGGTATTTCGGAAGCGCTCGTCACAACCGCTATCGGCCTCTTCGTGGCTCTCCCGGCGGTGTGGCTGTTCAACTACTTTACGAACAAGCTCGAAGCCTTTGACGTGGAGATGGGCAACTCGAGCTCAGAGCTGATCGATTACTTCATCAAGCGTTCGCAGAAAGTGGCGCGGAAGTAGTCCATCCCGGTTAAGAAAATTAAAGCGAGTTGAGTTTGGGTGTGATGGCGCTACGGTGAGGCGCCATCATCTACCCGAGTTCACGGAGACAGCGAAATGAAAAAGATGAAAGCGCCTAATGTAGTGGCCGACATCAACGTCACCCCCATGGTGGACGTTATGCTCGTGCTGCTCATCATCTTTATCGTGATCACGCCCATGTTGTCGAAAGGCATCAGCGTGGACATGGTGAAGACGAAGAATCCCATTAAAATGCAGGCGGCAGACAAGGAAGACGCGGTGTTGGTCGCGATCACTCGCGACGGCAAAACCTACCTGGGCTCTGACCCGGTCGCTCCTGATGTATTGCCCCCGAGGGTGAAGGACCAACTCACCAACAAACTCGATAAAACGGTCTATCTTCGCGCCGACTCACGCGCTCGCTACGAACGCATCGTGGAAGTGATCGACAACCTGCGCGCAGCCGGTGTGGACCAGCTCGGTTTGCTGACGGAAAAGCAGCAGGAAAAAGACGCCGGAGCGGGTAAGAAGTAATCGCGACTGGGCCACTCAGCCAAAGCCGATTAAGGCCCAGCAGGTTTAGGGTTTCAAGGATTAAGGAGAATTTCATATGGCAATGGCAGTCGGCGGTTCCGGCGGCCCCCGGGCAGACATTAATATGACCCCTCTGATCGACGTGCTGCTCGTGCTGCTCATCATCTTCATGGTGATCACACCGCTCGATCAGATGGGCCTCGATACGTTGATTCCGCAACCGCCTCCACCTGACGCACCGCCCCCGCCGCCCAACCAGGATCGTACAGTCGTGATCATCATCGACAAAGATCGCAAGATGATGCTGAACACCGAACCGACTGACGAAACGCGGCTTGGCGAGCGGCTTCAGGACGTGTTCAAAACCCGTGCTGAGAAGGTCGTCTTCGTGAAGGGCGATCCGGAACTGGAATTCCGCTACGTCGCTCGCGCGATCGATATCGCCAAGGGTGCCGGCATCGATAAGGTCGGTCTCATGACCGCCAAGATGGAGGCTGGTCAATAGTATGACTACCTCAGTGCGCAATCTGGCGATCGCGTTGATCGCCGGGACTTCTCTGCTTGTCTCCACAGGTTGCGAAAAGTTGAAGGCGCGCGATCATCTGAACAAGGGCGTCGCCTCATTTAAGAACGCGAAATATCCTGATGCAGTGGAGCACTTCAAGCAAGCCATCGAACTCGACCCGTCGTTCCCCACGGCTCGCTTGTATCTCGCGACTGCATACATGAGCCAGTACATCCCGGGCGCAGATTCACCCGACAATTTGCAGAACGCGAAGGCGGCTCACGACAACTTCGTCAAGGTTCTCGAACAGGAACCGAACAACACGATCGCAATCGCCTCCCTGGCTTCCCTTCACTACAGCGAAGCGCAGGGAACGCAGGCTCTCGACGCCAAGCTTCAGAAACTCGACGAGGCCAGGCAGTGGTACGAGAAGCTTGCACAGGTCGATCCGAAGAACAAGGAAGCGTACTACAGTTTGGGTGTCATCACTTGGGCCAAGTGGTATCCGCGCCTCATGGAAGCGCGTGCCAAGCTCGGGATGAAGCCTGAGGATCCGGGTCCTATCAAGGACAACAAGCTCCGTCTCGAACTGAAGGAGAAGTACGGCCCCATGATCGAGAATGGTCTTCAGAACCTTCAGAAGGCTCTCGAGATCGATCCTCAGTACGACGATGCGATGGCCTACATGAACCTGCTCATCCGCGAACGCGCCGACTTGGCCGATACGCCGGATCAGTATAAGAAGGACATCGAAACCGCTGACAACTGGGTGCAGAAAGCACTCGATACCAAGAAGATCAAGGCGGAAGAGGTGGCTAAGAAGGGCGCCGGCCATTAATCCGCGAAGCTCAACAGGGGACAGCTCGACTGTCCCCTGTTCCCACATCTCCCCTCCAATTTCTTCCTAAACTCTTCCCAACCACAGCTGCAGTGTCTTAGGCTTGTAGGTTCACGCTTTCTTCCAAGGAGAGGAACTTACATCAGAATGAGCACACTCACAGGAGCTGAGTTTAAAGAACAACTGCGAGGAGGGACCCCGAAGTTTGGTTTATTCCTCAACACCCATAGCCCTACGATTGCCGAGCAACTGGCCCACAGCGGCTACGATTGGCTGCTCGTCGATACCCAGCATGGACCCATGGATGGTCAGAACCTTTCGGCGATGCTTTGCGCCATCTCGAATGGCGGCGCGAAGTCGATGGTTCGAGTTGGCGGCTACCACGATCGCGGCGGCATTCAGCAAGCCCTCGATCTTGGTGCGGACGGCGTGCTCGTGCCGTACATCAACACCGCGGATGAGGCTCGCCAGGCAGTCAGCTGTGCTCGCTATCCGACGGCTGGAACACGATCCGTCTACTTTCCCCAACGCAGCATGACCAAGGCCGGCCTTCTCGGTTACGCAGGCAAAGCGAACGACAATGTGATCGTCGCACTGCAGGTCGAAACGGCTTCATGCATCGAGAACATAGCGGATATCGCTGCTGTTCCGGGCGTCGACATCCTCTTCCTTGGCCAGAACGATCTCTGCATGTCCATGGGACTGTACGAGAAATACGAGTTCCCCCACATGTACACGTCACCGGAGCTGCAGGCGGCCACGGAGAAACTCGTAAGCGCCGCCAAGAAGAATGACGTGATCTTGGGACTCTTCCTGTTTGGCACCGCGCGAGTCGCGGAGTTTCTCGGCAAGGACTTCCCGTTCATCAGCCTCGGCAACGATCTGCATCACATCCTCACGCAAACCGCAGCGTATGTGAAGGATCTTGAAACGATCGCGTCCTCGAACGGCAAGGCCTGGACTCGCAGACCCACCGCCCTGTTCTAAAACGCGCTCCCGGCGCGCAGGTGGAAGTTTTCGTAACCTCGCGCCGGGTCATCCATCCAACGTATGCAATGGACACCGTTCAGGCGGTCGGAGCAATGCTCGGTCTGGGGCTGCTCTCCGGCATACGTTTGTATCTCACGGTCTTCGCACTCGGCCTGATTGTTCGCTTTAATCTGGTCGATTTGCCGTTTCCGAAGGAACACCTGGAAGCTCTCGGGAGCCTTCCCGTGCTGATTGCTTCGGGTACGGCCTGTGTCATCGAATTTGTCGCAGACAAAGTCCCATGGGTCGACAGTGTTTGGGACTCGATCCACACCTTCGTACGCCCGATTGGAGGGGCGCTGCTCGGCTTCGCAATCCTGGATGGCTCAGACTTCTCGACGCAGGTTCTCCTCTCGATACTCGCCGGTGGCGCGGCCTTCACGGGG
>DASQVJ010000381.1:0-9576 GCA_035640835.1 Bryobacteraceae bacterium | reverse complement strand
TGTAGGGAGTTCGAGGGACGCCCGGTGCATAGGTCGTGGTGACAACGGTCACCCGTTTGTTGTCGAGTTTCACTTCTTTCGGTAGCACAGCGTATCCAAGGAGCGCGGTGATGCTGGAAGCCGCCAGTGCGGTGACGATGATCGCGCGTTTCGTTTCAGCGAGCATATTTCTTCCTCACAAGAACGATATAGGAACTCACTCCGGTGATCAGGACCCCGAGCAGGAATAGCATTGGGGCGTTGTAACTGCCGGTGGCATCCAGCAGGCGGCCGGTGACGATCGGCGCCACAATGCCGGATAGGTTGGATGCGAAGTTCTGAACGCCGGCGATGCGGCCGATGGCGGCCCCAGGCATCAGCGTTTGCGTGAGGGCCCAGTAGTTTGCCGTCGCAAGACCAAGGCCCGACAGTGACACGATTGCAAAGAACAAAGCCACATCGTTCGACTTGCTGAGCGCGCCGATAATCTCGGTCGAAGCGACCAGGAATCCGGCGATGGTGAAGCCCTTCCGGACAGTCACCGCATCCCAACCCTTACGGATCATCCAGTCGGCCAACGCGCCGGCCAGCATCGCCGTAATCGCCATTCCGCTGAACGTAAACGCAACGAACACACCCATTTGCTGCTGCGTGATCCCGCGCGCCTCGACGAAGTAGGCCGGCAGCCAGGTGACACAGAAGTAAACGAAATAGTTGTAGCAGAAGGTGCCGATCAGGACGCCCCAGATGATCGGGGTCTTGAACACGTCGGCAAAAGGCACTGCCTTCGTCGTGGATTCCTTGATGACGGTGGCTTCGATTTGTCGATCGTCGTCGCGGACCATCAGCAACCAAGGGATGAGCCAAATGAGGGCCCCGAGACCGAGTACCGCAAACATGCCGCGCCATCCGTATAGCGCCATCAACCAGACCGCGAGGGGCGCTCCGACTGCAGGACCAAACTTGGCACCCGCAAACAGCATGCCCGTCGCGAGGCCACGCTGCTTCTCGTCGACGTTGAAGCGGATCCAGCGGAGGCTTGCAGGGGTTACTACCGCTTCACCGACTCCCAGCAGCAACCGCAAGCCGAAGAGTTGGGAAAAATTCGTCGCGAGCGCAGTGGCAGCGGACACCAGGCTCCACGCAATAAAACCGATCGAGTAGGTCCACTTCACCCCGTAGCGGTCAACCAGAAAACCGGCCGGAATTTGAAGGAAGGCATAAGACCAGAAGAATGCCGAATTAAGATTCCCGCGATCGCTGTTGCTGAGGTTGAAGAGTGCCTTGAAATCGGGCGAGGACAACGCGACCGGGAGGTTACTGCGATCGATATACGAGATGATCATGCCGAGCATCAGCATGACCACAATGCTCCAGCGAAGCGTCGTACTAATGGGGCGTGGACGCGCGACTGGTGATGTTGCAACTTGCGGTTTCAATCGCTACTGAAGATATCACGTCCCCTTGCGGTCTAATGCAGAATTGTTGGTACAATCGTGGCGACTTTAGAGGTTCAAGTGACTGTTCCTAGTGGGAGGCTGATTGAGTGCAACTTCGAGTGCTGTCGTTCGTGCTGGCGGGCGGTAAGGGCACCAGGCTGTATCCCCTCACGAAAGAGCGTGCAAAGCCGGCAGTACCGTTCGGCGGCCGTTACCGCATCATTGATTTCGTTCTGAGCAATCTCATAAACTCGGGAATTTATTCGAATTACGTTCTGATCCAGTTCAAGAGCCAGTCTCTGCTTCAGCACCTGCGGGATGGATGGGAAGCGAATAGTCTGCTGAAAAGCCATTTCATCATCCCCGTTCCTGCGCAGATGCGAACGCCGGGTGAAACCTGGTATCGAGGGACCGCCGACGCTATCTTCCAGAACGTGAACCTGATCGAACAGGCCGATCCGCACGTGACCGCGATCTTTGGCGCCGATCACATCTATCGGATGAACATCCGCGAGATGATCGAGTTTCACGAGAACAAGCGCGCCGACGTGACGGTTGCCGCGATACCTGTTCCGAAGGAACTGGCGACGGAGTTCGGTGTGATCGAAACTGCGCCGGATGGCTCCATCATCGGGTTTCACGAGAAGACCGCGAACGCGCCAACCATGCCGAAGGATCCTTCGCAGGTGTACGCGTCGATGGGCAATTACATCTTCTCGACGCCCGCTCTGCTACGAGAGCTTTACGCTGATGCCGCCAAAGAGAATAGCTCTCACGATTTCGGCCGTGACATCCTGCCTGGTTTGATTGGTCGAGCGGCGATGTACGCCTATGATTTCCAGACCAACGTGATCCCAGGCGATCCGCCCGGTGCGAAGACGTATTGGCGGGATGTCGGAACGATCGACGCGTATTACGACGCGAACATGGATTTGCGATCCGTGTCCCCCGCGTTAAACCTGTACAACCGCCAGTGGCCGCTGCGAACCGCCGGTTATTCCGATCCGCCAGTGAAGACAACCTTCGACGACGAGGGACGCCGTGGACAAGCCATCGACTCAATCGTCGCCGGCGGCACGATCCTGTCCGGCGGAACCGTACGAAACTCCGTCGTTGGTCGAGGAGTGCGCGTCCACACCGCGGCTCTAGTCGAGGACTCGATTATCTTCGATAACTGCGATATCGGCCGCAGGGCAAAGGTGCGCCGGGCCATTCTCGACAAGAACGTACGCGTTCCGGAAGACGCGACCATCGGCTACGATCTCGAGCGCGACCGTCAGTTCCACCACGTCACCGAAAGCGGCATCGTTGTGGTGGACGGCCATCGGAGTACCGTCGAGATCTCGTCGCTTCAGGTCTGAGCGACTAAGCTTCTCCGCCGCTCGAACACGGACACGACCAGTCCCGTGGCGATCACGACCACGCAGCCAATCACGTTGTACCAGAGAAAGGAAATCGACGTGAAGCGGAAGGCGCTAAAGATCGCAATCTCGCCTGCGATGACGCCGAAAAACGCCCCATTCGCACCAACGTTTCGGAAGAAGAACGCCAGAACAAAGACTCCCAGCAGCCCGCCGTAGAACAGTGATCCGATTAGGTTCACGGCTTCGATCAGGGCTCCGAGGTTTCGACCCAGGCCCGAAAAGACGATAGCGAAGCAGCCCCAGAAGGCCGTCGCAATGCGCGACGCCCAAAGGTAGTGGCGATCGCTGGCTTCCCGGACGAAGTGCCTTCGATAAACGTCCACCATGCTCACCGTGGCGAGCGAGTTGATTTCGCCGGATGCGGCAGACATAGCCGCCGAGAAGATCACCGCAATGACAAGTCCGACAATGCCAGTCGGCAAATAGCTGGTCACGAAGTTTAAAAAGATGTAGTTGGTATCGTTGAAGCCCTTCGTGCCATTACGTTCTTCCACGAGAGCAGCGCCTGCCTTTCGCGCGTTGTCGAACTGCCTCTGCGCTTCCCGGACCTTCGCAAGGTCGACTTGCTCACCGCGATGCATTTGCTGAAGCACTGATTCTGCCGTGGCCCGGCGAGCCTCAAACGCGCGATCGTACTGCTGACGGACGGTCGAAAACTTCGGGTCGTCAACCACGCGCTTTGCCTCGATCGGATGGAAGATGATCGGCGGACGCTCGAAGATGAACAGCACGAAAACCATTGCTCCGATGAACAGGATGAAGAACTGCATCGGGATTTTTGCGACGGCGTTGAACAAGAGGCTTATCCGGCTCTCAGCAATCGACTTCCCGGTGAGGTAGCGTTGCACCTGGCTCTGGTCACAACCAAAATAGGCAAGGAACAAGAACGATCCGCCGATGAGGCCGCTCCATACGTTGTAGCGGTCGTTCCAATCGAAATTCCAGGTGATCGCGTTGGCTCGTCCGAAAGCTCCTGCAAGGTGGATTCCGTCGACGAAACTTACGTGATTCGGAAACAGGCTGATTGCGACCAACAGGGCGAAAAAGAGTGCACCTGTGATGACCATCATCTGGTAGACGTCGGCCCAGGTGACCGCCTTGATTCCGCCCGTCGTAGTGTAAAGAACCACGAGTGTTCCCATCAGCACGGCGGTCCACTGGTCGGACCATCCGAGAATCACCGAAAGAACCACGGCTGGAGCATAAAGCGCGATGCCCGCACCCAAGCCTCGCTGGATGAGGAACACCATGCTCACCAGCGTCCGCGTCTTGGTATCGAATCGCTTCTCCAGATACTCGTAAGCGGTGTAGACGTTTGCCCGATGGAAAATTTTGACAGCCGTAGCTGAGAGAATGACCATCGCGATCGGCAGGCCCAGGTAAAACTGCACAAAGCGCATCCCGTCCACATAGGCTTGCCCAGTGGTGGAAATGAAGGTGATTGCGCTCGCCTGCGTCGCCATGATGGAAAGCCCCATCGCGTACCAGGGCATCGAGCGACCGGCCAGCAGGTATTCCTTGACGGTTCCGCTCCTGCGACCTCTCCACAGACCGTACACCACGATGGAGACAAGCCAGCAGAACATCACCACCCAGTCGAGTGGCTTCATGGAAGGGCAAGCCTTGAGAAGAGATTCATCGCCGCAATGACTAACACGAGATAGAGGAGCACCGCGGTGTAGACTCGCGGCCAGGTGCCCAGGAAAGGCGGCGGTTCCTCCGGCACGTAGTCCTTCTCAGGAACCCGGGTGGTCACTGACTTAGTTTAGAAGCACTCAGCAGGTTGGCGAAGATTCGGAACGCGCCCGGAACTCCGGCGGGCAGTTCTCGAAACCAGGAGTAGCTGGTGAACACAAAAGTGCCCTTGCCATATTTCGCAACAAGGGTTCCGCCCTCAAGAGGCTTTTCACCTGTGTCGTTGGAAGAAAACAGCGTTTCGTACCGGGGATCCCATTGCGTTGCGAAGTAGAGTCCGCGCTCCTGTATCCACCCTTCGAAGTCGGCCGCCGTGATCTTGTTCGGAGCGTTGAGCAGTGGATGATCCGGCTTCAACAGCCGAACCGGAGCTGTCTCTTCTGCCACGCGTTCGCGACCGATCTTGAACGGATATGGCCCCATGTTGTCGACGGTCGAGTTATCGCCGGCAAGGAATGCCGGTTCCAAAACGTTGTATTGCACGATGTACGTTCCACCGTTCTCGACGTACTTGAGCAGTCGCTCACGATTGGCACGCAGATCCGGGCGAACGTTGTAAGCACGCACGCCTGCAACGATCGCGTCATAGCGGCTGAGATCAGCGTGTGCAACAGCCTCCGGAGTAAGCAGGTCCACTTCGAGTCCGAGTTGGCCCAAAGCCTCCGGGACAAGATCGCCGGAGCCCATGATGTAGCCCACGCGCTTTGCAAGCACTCGGATGTCCGCCCTGACGACCGGTGTTGCAGCCTTTGAAAAGACCGTTTGTGCGTGGATGTGGGGGTAGTTGATTACCGTAATGGCCTCGTCCGCTTGACCCCAGGGCAATGTGGCAATCGCATGCAACTCGCCTCGCGAATCCTTCGCCGGCGGTCTCACACGAAATTGCAGAGTTTGGGAACTGCCCGTCGAAGCCAGCGCGAATGCAGATGCGGCAGGCTCGACGGTCCATCCCTCCGGCGCCACCAGCTTCAACTGCCCCTTTTGATCAGGTGCGTGACTCATCACCTGAACCTCCACGGCGCGCGTTTCCTGATTTGGAAATACCAGTGCCTCTTTCGAGATCCCCAGAGTGACTGCGGGCGCAATCACGGGGGGCTTCGTCAACTCCCCGTAAACTTTGTCGACGAAACGGTACGTTACAGGAGCCTCAACATTCACCATGGTGGAGCCAAGTTTGAAGCGAACAGCGACACGCGCAATGGGATCCGGTGCTGCCTGCCCGATTTCTCGCGGGTCCGGCACTGTGTACACAGCTCCATCTGGCGGCTTCTCGAGCCAATAGGGTTGAGTTGGCTTCGCGTCCATGGGTATCGAAAAAGCGATCTTTCGACGCACCAGCTGGTTCGGTTTCAGCGTCTCAGGCGAGCCGTTCCCGGAATCCTGTGAATTAAGCGACGCATCGAAGAGTTCCATGTCGACGCCGCTTCGATTCACAGCGGTCAGAATCACGTTCGTGGTTTCGCCGGGGTTCACGAGCGGCTTTTCAAGAGCAGCATCGAGCCACATACCCGCGCAGAGGAGGACCGCCTCGTCAAGTTCTTGAAGCTTGCGCCTCCCGAAAGGTGTATCCAATTTCGCGAGGATGGCGCGGGCCTGCATGAGATGAGGAATGGCAAGTTGTGGCGCATCAGGCCGGTGGGCCGCGATCGCAGCGTTCAGGTGCTTTGCGACTTCCGCGCCTCCTTCGAAAATCTGTGGCCAATCGGGAACGCCATCGACAACCGATTTGGATGCCGGCTCCCCTTCCAACAATCGCAAGACATTTTCCGATTTCCCACGTACCGGCCGAACACCCATGCCCTGACTTCTGTGGAGACTGCGCGATAGGGCCGCGATTTCCTCGAACGAGTAGCCTAGTTGCGGCGAAAACTCTCCGGTATTGATCGTGAGCCTGCCCGGACCTGAGGGCGCTTGCGCCTGTGCGCCTCCGCGGCCGAAGTTGAACTCGTTCCAATAAATTCGCTTGGCTTGCCAGGGCTTAACAAACTTGAGTTGCTCCGGGAACTTCGAAGGATCGGCTGCTGCTCGAAACGCCTCGCGCCCCAGGATCGCCGACGCTTGATGATGGCCGTGACCATCGGACGGGGTCCCGCTGAAGCGCAGAACAATGACATCCGGTTGAAAACGACGAATCACCCAAACCACGTCGCCGAGGATACGGTCTCGACCCCAGAGCTTGAAGGCTTCTTCGGGCGTCTTTGAATACCCGTAATCGATGGCCCGAGTAAAGAACTGTTCGGCGCCATCCATTGAGCGTGCGGCAAGAAGCTCCTCAGTTCGAAGCAAACCGAGAAGAGCGCCTTGCTCCGTTCCGATCAGGTTTTGACCACCTTCCCCACGAGTAAGGGAAAGGTATCCTGTGCGAAGATGCGCTCCACGGGCGAAATACGCCAGCAGGGCGGTATTTTCGTCGTCGGGATGGGCTGCGATCATCAGGACGCTTCCTGTGGCGCGTAGCCGCTCTAGGGCAGAACGAGTCTTCGCCGCCCCCGAGATGAATGGTTGGCCAAGCGCTGGCAGTGTCGCCACCAGCAGCAGAACGAGAACACGGAACGTTGAGAAACTATTTCGGACTGCGAGCATCGTAATGAGTAGCTAGCCAGATTCGGTTCTGATAGCGGTACTTTGCCGTTTTATCAAGATGTACGAAGTGGTGCGCCGTCAAAAACGGGTTGTAGTGTCAAGGTAGCATCTCCATTCGCTCGAAGCGAACCGGCTCCCCGGTAATTCTCGCAATAACAACAGGTGGTTTACGGGTACTAAAATGGCTGCAATGAACAACGTCACGCTCGGCAATGCGACGAAGGTCCTCATTGTTGATGATGAGGAAAGCCAGCGCAATGGCCTTGCGAGCATGGTGTCCTCCTGGGGATTCATCGCGGAAACCGCGGCGGACGGCCAGGATGCGCTTGACAAGCTTTCTGCTGGGACCACCCAAGTACTCGTCACTGACCTGATGATGCCACGCATGGACGGCTTCGAGCTGCTCAAGAGGCTTTCACAACAGGGCAGCATGCCGCCGGCAATCGTCTTGACCGCCTTCGGCAACATCGAAACGGCCATTGCAACCATCCACGATCTGGGAGCTTTCTGGTTTCTCGAGAAACCCATTCAACCTGCTGCCTTACGAATCCTCTTGGAGCGCGCCTCGGCCCAGAGCCGCCTGGCCGAAGAGGCCGAACGGCTCCAGCGCCAGTTGAGCTACCAGGGAGTGCTGGTGGACCTGGTCGGACAGTCCGGTGCCATGCAGCAGGTTTTCTCCATGGTTCGCCAGGTTGCGCCCAGTAAGGCGGCCGTCTTGATCACGGGCGAAAGCGGAACAGGCAAAGAATTGGTTGCTCGAGCGATTCATCGGCTCAGCCCCCGCAGCAGCGGACCCTTTGTCGCCATCAACTGCGCGGCGATGCCCGAAACGCTGATGGAAAGCGAGTTGTTCGGCCACGAGAAGGGCGCGTTCACGGGTGCCGTGGAACGTCGAGCCGGGTGCTTCGAACTGGCGCAGCATGGCACACTCCTGTTGGATGAGCTTGGAGAAATGCCGGTTGCAACCCAAGCGAAGCTTCTGCGTGTGCTCGAGGATTCGCGAGTGCGTCGCCTGGGCGGTAAGCAGGAGATTCTGGTCGATGTTCGAGTGATCGCCGCAACCAACAAGAATGTGGAAGATGCGCTCCGCAAGGGCGACATCCGCGAAGACCTCTACTATCGATTGAATGTTTTCCAGATCAAGCTTCCGCCTTTAAGGCAGCGCGAAGGAGACCTGCCATTGCTGGTGGAGGCGTTGATCCGCGACCTTAACCGCAAGCACGGCTGCAAGGTTACCGAAGCCGCGCCGGAGGTCATGGACCAGTTGAAGAGGCACAACTGGCCGGGGAACGTCCGCGAACTGCGAAACGTGGTTGAGCGAGCCGTCATCATCGCTGGTGAAGGCCCGCTGACCCCGAGCCACCTGCCCAGGGACTTCGGCATCACCATCGGCTCCAAAGCACCTGCCCAGGACACCTACGAGCCGGATGCCGTTCGTTTGCCAGTTGGGACCACGGTTGGCGAGGCCGAGAAGTCTCTCATCATGCTCACGCTTCAGCACACGAAGAACAACAAAACGCGTGCCGCTGAGATTCTTGGCATCAGCTTGAAGACTCTCTTCAACAAGCTGAAAGAGTACGGAAACGCGGAACAGCAGGAAGCGACGGCAAGTACGTAGCTTAACGTCACCTTTCGCCGAAACTGCGAGTCCCATTATCGGACCTTAACCTGCGCGGGAAGGTCCGAGAGGGACTATGAGCCTGCGTGCGCGCCTGCGCATTGCCATCTTCGGACTTGCCCTGACGATCGTTCTGATTTCGTCGGTATTTGCCTTGAACAATCTGCTTCGGGATTCGTTCGGCTCATACGATCAAAGGGCAGAGTTGCTGGCCGACGGCGTGAACGCCTACATTCAAGGACGCTTCGCCGTCGATGAGGCAGGGAGAGTACACGTAACACCCGAGCAGTTGAGCCTCGACCTCTTGCTCCACAAGGTGCTGGAGAGGACGGTACAAAGCTCACCGAGTTTCCATGGGCTTGTTCTGATCGACAAGCAAGTGGGTCCTTTGGTGCAGGCGGGCACCATCTCTCCGAGTGCAGTTGCCTGGAAACAGCTTCCGTTCTGGCAGAAGGTCAACCTCGTCTTCGGACCAGATCGGGATATCGTTTTCGAGAATCAACTCCCAGGAGGGGGACTGCGCCTCGCTCTGCAAATCTCCACAGCATCGATTCGCGCTGTTGTCGCACCACGGGTGGTCGAGTGGAGCCTCATATCTGCGGGCGCGCTGGCGATCACAACATTCCTTGGTGTTTTGGTGTCAAATTTCGTCGCACGTTCCCTCGAGAGGCTCTCGAGCGATGTCGAGCGCCTTTCTTCCGAGATGGACCGTGAAGGAGAGGAGACGCGCTTTGAGTCGCCTGAACTCGCTGACCTTCAAGAAAAGCTGCGCATGCTTGCCGACCGCTACCGGGGAGCACGCCGCGATGCCGCCCATCTCCGGTCGAACATCGACCAG
>DASQVJ010000380.1:0-10895 GCA_035640835.1 Bryobacteraceae bacterium | reverse complement strand
GATCCCGAGACCAGGTCCATCCGCGCGAATCCCGAGGTGCCCGGTCTACAAGGCGAAGGCCACTTCGTCGGGGCGCAGATCTTCGATCCCGATACGGGCATCTTCATTCGCGAAGGTCCGTGGGTGCCGTTGGGCGAGGATCTGGAGATTCAACTGCCGCCGGAGAAGGGCCGCTACCACATCTACGTTTCGGCGATTCGCTCCGGCAAGCAGTGGCTGTATCTCGAGGGCAAGCCGTTTCTGCTGCTGGAGAGCACGGTGGCCGACGGCAGGATTGTCGGAGCCGAAAGCTCAACCACGACCCTGGGGAAGCTGCGACGCCGGAATTGGCCGCGCAACCTGAAAACCGTCCTCACCTCGCCTTTTCGCGCCCTGGCCGGGAACTTTAGCCTGATTCGGGCGATGGTACGACGCGACGTGTCGGCGAGGTACCGCGGCAGCTTCGGAGACATCGCCTGGACCATCCTGCATCCCATGTTGCTGATGGCGACGTACTTCTTTGTGTTCGGCGTTGTTCTGAAGGCCAGGGTGGGCGCGGACACATCGAGGTCTGGTTACGCCCTCTGGTTTCTCGCCGGGATGCTACCCTGGCTGGCCTTCAGTGAAGCCATTGGACGTGCACCTCATGCAGTACTGGAGCAGCGGAACCTGGTGAAGAAGCTTGTCTTCCCCGTCGAAATCCTGCCGGTGGTGCAGACGGTCTCGGGACTGGTCACATCGGGTTTTGCGCTGCTCGTGTTTTCCGCGGCTTTGTTGCTGATCAGGCACTCCCTCCCAGCAACCTTCCTGGCACTTCCCCTGATCGTTGTTCCTCAAGCCATGTGGACGCTGGGCTTGGCGTGGCTACTCGCTGCGATCGGCGTGTTCTTCCGGGATCTCACGCAAATCATTGGCTTTGTTTTGACTCTTTTGTTCTTCCTCACGCCGATCTGCTATCCGGAGAGCGCGCTGCCAAAGGAAGCCCTTCCGGTCCTCACGGCGAACCCCATCTACGCATTCGTGCAGGGCTATCGGAACTTGCTCCTCGATGCGACCTTGCCGTCCAGCGCCAGCCTTGTTCGCATTTGGCTACTCAGTCTCGGCACCATGCTCTTCGGCTACGCTGTTTTCCATAAACTCCGCAGAATCTTTCCCGATGTGATCTGATCGCAACTCTCCAGCGATAATGGAAGTTTGGATCTAGAGAAAACCATCCTGCACAAAGTCGGCGAGGCCGTGACGCGATATCGAATGATTCGCGAAGGCGATCGTGTCGCTGTCGGCTTATCTGGCGGCAAGGACTCTGTGACTCTTTTGGAGGCACTTGTTCGCCTTCAAAAGCGTGCTCCGATCAACTTCTCGGTCTGCGCGTTCACCATCGAGCAGGGTAAGTTCCTGAGCCCGATTGCACCCTTCGGCCAATATCTACGCGAGCGTGGCATCGATTGGACTTACCGCACAGACTCAGCCTCGCTGCGTTTGATCGAGGATGAACCGGATCATGGTTGCGACAAGTGCAGCCGGTTCCGTCGCCGGGCTGTTTACGACATTGCTCGGGACATCGGTGCAAACGTCGTTGCGCTCGGGCATACGGCGGACGACTTCTGCGAATCGTTGTTGCGCAATGCGATGTTCACCGGGAAGTTGCATGCATTGCCGCCCGTCACATGGTCAAGCAAGAAGGAATTTCGGTTAATCAGGCCTCTGGTATTTGTGACCGAGGATTTGACGACGGCCTTCGCAGCCTCGCTGGGTGCTCCGGTGATCCCCTGCGGCTGCTCCCAGAAGACAGGCACAGTGCGAAGATCGTTACGCGACATCCTGAGAGAACTGGAGCAGGAACACCCTCACATAAAGGGGAACCTGATCTCGGCAATGGGCAACATCAACCCACAGCGATTGCTCGACCTCCGGTACCTGGATGTGGAGGCTTCAGAGCCAGAGGTTGCCGAAGGTCAACCCTTACTCCAGATTTTGTGAGGTAACGCACTCTCAAGTTACCGAATCGTAACTCAATTTCGGTTGACTAGGAAAGGCGAGGACTGCGACCATGAACTTCGGTCTGCGGTGAAAAACCCCGTGAAACCGGTGCCATAACGAATGCGCTTACTGCCTCGCGAAGAAAAGTTCTACGTATTTCTTTTGGAGCAGACAGACCTTCTCAGCCGTGCTTGTTCCTCCTTCGCCAGTGCAGTGCCGGGCGGCTTTCCAGCTATGGGCCAGATCGGCGAGGAGCTCCGACAAATTCGAAAGCGGAGCCAGACGCTCGTAGCGGAAGTGCTGAGCGGTTTGAATGCGACATTCATAACACCGCTTGACCCGGAAGACATACATTCCCTTTCAGTCCACTTACACTCGGTCATTTCGAAGCTGGAAGAGACAACGCAGAGATTTTTCCTCTACAGGGTGGAAGGCGTGCCGCCGGGGATGCCCGAACTTGGATCCGCAGTCGAGAGGTCCGCCGGTCAGGTGCGGGATGCGTTCAATGCACTTAGCAAAAGCGAGCGAGTCCTACCGTACGTGATCAATCTGACGGCCACCACCGAGAAGGGAATGGACCAGGCTCGTTGCGCGGCAGCGGATTTGTACGCCTCGGGTGTGGACCCGGTAGCTACGCTGAAAGTTCGAGAGATCTATAGCCTGCTGGAGCAAACGCTAACATCATTCGACAAACTCGCAGATGAGTTACAGACGGTGCTCGTGAAGAACGGCTAAGCCCCAGTTCATGGACTCGACTTTCGCGTTTGTTGCCCTCATTATTGCGGTAGCGCTCATCTTCGATTTCATCAATGGCTTTCACGATGCGGCAAACTCCATCGCGACCATTGTGGCCACGCGGGTCCTGACACCCAGCCAGGCAGTGGTGTGGGCGGCGTTCTTCAATTTCATCGCTGCCTTTGGCTTCGGAACCGAGGTCGCCAAGACGATGGGCAAGGGCATGGTGGATCTAAGCATCGTCACGCCGCAGGTCATCCTGGCAGGTCTGATCGGAGCCATTGCCTGGGACTTGATCACCTGGTATTGGGGGCTGCCCACCAGCTCCTCGCATGCTCTGATTGGGGGCTATGCCGGTGCGGCCATGGCGAAGGTCGCGATGACGCGCGGCATCAGCCGGATTGGAGACGCTATCATCCCAAGCGGTTGGTTCGGAACGCTGTTGTTCATCGTGCTCGCGCCGCTCCTGGGTATCCTGCTGGCTTACATCATCATGGGCTCGATTTACTGGCTGTTTCGGGGATTCTCGCCGCAGAAGATGGACAACTGGTTCCGAAGGCTGCAGCTTGTTTCCGCCGCGATCTTCAGCTTCGCTCATGGAACGAATGACGCGCAGAAGACGATGGGCATCATTGCCGGTGTCCTCTTTGCCGGTGGCTTGATTCCAACGTTCTCTGTACCTACCTGGGTAATCTTTGCGGCGCACGCTGCCATCGGACTCGGAACACTGAGTGGAGGCTGGCGCATTATCCACACGATGGGCGGGAGGCTGACGCGGCTCAAGCCTCGGGGCGGCTTTGCGGCTGAGACGGCTGCGGCGATCTCCATCCTTTTCTCGAGTGAACTAGGAATGCCAGTCTCGACGACCCACGTGATTGCCGGTGCGATTGTGGGTGTGGGATCGCTGCGACGCAGGAAGGCGGTTCGTTGGGGTCTCGCAACGAATATCGTCTGGGCTTGGGTCTTCACGATTCCGGCATCTGGGACGATCGGCGCGGTGAGCATGCTGATTGTCGCGCTCTTTGCGAAATCCATCTAGGAATCTCTCGCCAAGCCGCAAAGGCGCTAAGAACGCAAGATACGCCAGCTCTGGATTCGATGCCGATAGAAACAAAAAAGGCGTGAAGCCGGAGCCTCACGCCTCGATGGTTGGTTCGATTCTAAACGCCTACTTAACTGGAGCGAGCTCCCGGCTGGAGATGATGCGGTCGATCATGCCGTATTCAAGCGCCTGGTGCGGCTCCATGATGTAGTCGCGATCGACGTCACGCGCCACTTTGTCCACGGGCTGGCCGCTCGAGTTTGCGAGGATCTCGTTCAGCGTTTCTCGCATGCGGAGAATCTCCTTGGCGTAGATGTCGATGTCGGCGGCCTGTCCGGCTAATCCGCTCATCGAAGGCTGATGGATCAGAATTCGGGAGTGTGGAAGGCTGTAGCGCTTCCCCTTGGTGCCTGCAGCAAGCAGGACAGCTCCCATGCTGGCCGCCTGGCCAACGCAGTAGGTGACGATGTCGGGTTCCACCAGGTTCATCGTGTCCAAAATGGCGAGGCCTGCCGTGATCGATCCGCCGGGCGAATTGATGTACAACGAAATATCCTTCTCCGGATCCTCGGCTGCAAGAAAGAGCATCTGCGCGATGATCAGGTTCGCGACCGTGTCATCTATGGGCGTCCCGAGAAAAATGATGTTTTCACGAAGTAGGCGCGAATAGATGTCGTAGGCCCGCTCGCCGCGCGACGTTTGCTCGACCACCATAGGAACTAGCATCGACTTCATGGTTCTCCTTGCCCCCATGATAGCGAACGGTATGGACAACGTGATTCATTCTCAAAAATGGCCTTCACTGCTAAAATCACTCGCATGAACGTGGTAGCGCGAGTGGTCTGGGTCCTTATCGCGATTGTGGCTGCCTGTAGTTTGGGTTATGTCGCGGCGGAGCGAGGCGAACCGGTGAACAGCATCTGGCTTGTCACCGCCTCGGTTTGCACTTACCTGATTGGCTATCGATTCTACGCAGCCTGGATTGCCGCCAAGGTCATGGTCCTGGACAATGATCGAGCGACTCCGGCGGAACGTCTTCGCAACGGGCACGATTTCGAGCCAACCAACAAATGGATTCTGTTCGGACATCATTTTGCGGCAATTGCGGGTCCGGGGCCGCTGGTGGGTCCAACGCTGGCTGCACAATTCGGATACTTGCCGGGATTGCTGTGGATCATCATCGGAGCGGTGCTGGGCGGCGCGATACAGGACTTCGTAATTTTGTTTAGTTCCATGCGCCGGGACGGGAAATCTCTTGGTGCGATGGCTCGTGAGGAGATCGGCAAGCTCGGCGGGTTCACTGCGCTTGTGACAGTGCTGATGATCATGGTGATTCTGCTTGCTGTGATCGCTCTTGTGGTGGTGAACGCGCTGCGCGACAGCCCGTGGGGCACGTTCACCATCGTCGCAACCATGCCGATCGCCGTCTTCATGGGGCTGTACCTGCGCTATCTCCGGCCCGGAAAGGTGCTCGAGTGCTCAGTGATTGGTTTCCTGCTCGTGCTGCTGAGCATCCTGGGCGGTCAGTGGGTGGCGGAATCGGCTACGTGGGCGCCCGTGTTCACCCTCACGGGGACGACGTTGGCGTTCTGTATCATCGCCTATGGATTCCTGGCGAGTGCGTTGCCGGTGTGGCTCCTGCTGGCACCTCGAGACTACTTGAGCACGTTTGTGAAGCTCGGGGTGGTTTTGATGCTTGCATGCGGGATCCTGCTGGTGCGGCCACAACTCCAATTACCGCCTCTGACGCGCTTCGTAGACGGCACAGGGCCGATCTTTGCAGGCAAGATCTTTCCGTTTTGCTTCATCACGATTGCGTGTGGCGCCATCTCGGGTTTTCACTCGCTGATCTCTTCGGGCACGACGCCGAAGATGATCGCGAGGGAGCAGCATGCGCTTCCGATTGGGTACGGCTCGATGCTGCTGGAGAGCTTCGTCGGGATCATGGCGTTGATCGCCGCGTGCTCTCTGCAGCCAGGAATTTTCTTTGCCGTGAACTCGCCGCCTGGTGTAGTCGGTGCTACGGCGGATGCTGCTTCGACGACGATCTCAGGGTGGGGATATCCGGTGACGCCCGCGCAGATGGAGCAACTCGCCACTGACGTTGGAGAGAAGAGCCTGTTCTATCGCACGGGCGGGGCCCCGTCGCTCGCCTTGGGCATGGCGCACATCTTCGCCTCCAGTGGTGGCGGTCGCGCAATCCTGGGTTTCTGGTATCACTTCGCCATCATGTTTGAAGCGCTCTTCATACTCACGATCATCGATGCGGGGACTCGAGTGGGGCGCTTCATGTTGCAGGACCTGCTGGGGAACATCTACGCGCCGTTGGGCCGTACGAGTTGGATGCCCGGGGTGATTGGTGCGAGTGCGGCGATCGTGCTGGCTTGGGGTTACTTCCTCTATCAAGGTGTGATCGATCCACTCGGTGGAATCAACCTTCTATGGCCTTTGTTCGGGATTGCGAACCAGTTGCTGGCCGCGATCGCCTTGTGTGTAGCCACAACCATCCTGCTCAAGATGCACGGTGCTCGCTACATGTGGATCACTTGTGGGCCGCTCGCGTGGCTTTTGGTGGTGACCTACACCGCAAGCTACGAAAAGGTCTTCTCGCCGTCTCCCAGGATTGGTTTCCTGGCGCAGGCAAGCGCTTTGGATGCGGCGCTCGCGGCCGGCAAGATTGCTGCGACGAAGATCGCCGAGACCCAAACGCAGATCTTCAACGCCAGGCTGGACGCCTTTATCTGTGCCATATTCGTGCTCCTGGTCACAACGATTCTCGTGGATTCGGTGAGACTCTGGGTCGGCATTCTGCGTGGCACCAGGCGCGAACGCAGCAACGAGACGCCGTTCGTAATGACGCAGCTTCGGACGGAGGAAATGTGAGACGCCTGTTTGAGATCGTCTGGGGACTATTGCGCGAGTTGTCGGACGAGAGTGCCTACGAGCGGCACCTCGCCGCGCATGGGACGAAGCACTCGGCTGAAGAGTGGCGGCGGTTCAGTGAAGCGAGGCTTCGCGCGAAGTACATGCGCGCCAAGTGCTGCTAGCTCTCAAACGCGCAGTTCGTAGCCCAGGCTGCGCATGCCGTCGATCATGCGCTGCCGCATGGCACTGACTTCGTCGCTTGATAACGTGCGGTCGGGAGCAGCGACGGTTACCCGGTACGAGACGCTCTTCTGACCCTTCGGCAAGGGCGGACCGGAGTACACGCGGACAAACTCGACGCTCTCCACTTCAGCGGTCGCGAAACGCAGGAGAGCGGCCTGAATATCGCCGACCAGTTCGCGCTCGCCGCTCACCACCGACAAGTCAAACGCGCTCGACGGGAAGCGCTGGAGGCTCTTGTACATCTTTGTCGTCGGCTGCTGCGCGAGCAGCGTGTCGAGGTCAAGGTCGAGGATGGTGCCTCGTCCGCTTTCCAGAAACTCGGGATGCACTTCGAAGAGCTGACCGAGCACTTTGTTGCCCAACAGGACATCCGCCGTTCGGGCGGGGTGTTGATATCGCAGCGCGGTGCCCGGACGTAACGCGACGGACGTATGAAGGGCCTCGGCGAGCCGTTTCAGCTCGTAGAAGCCCGATGCATCGTCGCCCTTGCGGAAGATAGCCGCGTCCAGGCGATTGATCTCGGTTGGTTGACCCTGGGGTCGGCGATGAATCGCGCGCCCGATTTCGAACAGGCGGAATTCGTCGAGATACTTGCTGTTCTCGCGCAGGTTGGCGACGATGCCTGGAACCAGGGTCGATCGCATGAGGTCCTGACCTTCGGCGATCGGATTCTCCAATCGCACGTGCTCATCGGGATTGAGTCCGAAGGCCTCGGCAGTTGCGGTGCTGAGAAACGAGTAGTTGTAGACCTCTGTGAAGCCAAGATCCGTGGCCAACTCGCGGACTCGGTGATGGAAATCGCGCTCCGGGTTCGGGGGTGGCACGCGCACGGGCTGCAAAGGAGCTTGCGGCGTGATGGAGCTGTAGCCGATCATGCGGCCGATCTCTTCGACGAGATCGTCGCGCATGGAGATGTCCTTGGTGGCTCGCCAGCTGGGGACGCTGACGACGAAGGTCCTCGGCGATGGTGACTCGACTTTGAACTCGAGGGACTCGAGGATCTCGCGCACCTCGGATTCGGGAACTTCGCGGCCAAGCTTGCGATTGAGCCAGTCGAGATCGAGCGTGATCGGAGGCACTACCGGCAGGGGATAGTATGCGTCGGCAAGGCCTCCAACCAGGCGAATGCCAGGCGAGACCTCGCGCAACAAGCCGATGGCCCGTGCGAGTCCGCGCACGGTGTTCTCAGGGTCCTGGGCCTTTTCGAAGCGCATGGACGCGTCGGTGCGCAGCCTGAACTCTGCCGAGGTCTTTCGGATGGAGGACGCGTTGAAATTGGCACTCTCGAGAAGGATGCGAGTGGTGCCGCTCGAGATGGCGCTGGGCCCGCCACCGATGACGCCGGCCAACGCGATGGCTCCAGACGCATCGGCGATGACCAGATTCGATGGACTCAGCTCGTACGTTTCCTGGTTGAGCGCTTCGAAGGACTCGCGCTCGGTTGCTCTGCGCACGAAGATGGTGTCGCCCTGCAGTTTATCGGCGTCGAAGGCGTGCATGGGCTGAGCCAGCTCGGCCATGACGTAGTTCGTGACGTCGACGATGTTGTTGATTGGGTTGAGGCCGATCGCTTGCAGCCGGTACTGAAGCCAGAGAGGCGAAGGCTGCACGGTCACGTTCTCAAACACTAAGGCACTGTAGCGAGGGCACAGGGCGGGGTCGCGGATATCGATCTTGTAGACGGGATCGACTGGTGGGACCGGCTCGGTGACCGGGTCGAGAAGCTTGTGCTTGGTGATGGCTGCGATCTCGCGAGCCATGCCGTAATGGCCCCAAAGGTCCGGCCTGTGCGTCAGCGACTTGTTATCGATCTCGATAAGGAAGTCCGGGTCGAGCCCGAGCTGTTGGCCGGGTTGGAGGTCGTGGTCGAGATCCAGGATGCCTTCACTGTCTCGATTGAGCCCGAGCTCGTCGCCGCTGGCCAGCATCCCATCGCTCTCCACGCCGGAGATGGTCGCGCGTAGGATCTGCTTGTCGCCGAGTCGCACTCCTGAGGGTACGTAAGCCGTGAGCATTCCCTCGCGGCAATTCGGCGCACCGCAGACGACTGTTCGCTGACCGAGCTCGCCGACATCGACCACAGCTTTGCGGTTCTTGCTGCCATCGATCGGCTCGGCTCGCAGCACGCGGGCGGCCCGAATCTCGCTGAGAAATTCACCATGCGGCTCGACGCCTTCGCTCTCGGCGGTCTTCATCGTGATGAGCTTGCTGAGCTCGTGCGCGTCCTGATCCAAGCCCGGAACCAACTCGCGCAGCCAGTTGTAGGAAAACTTCAAGTGGCGGAATCTCCCGTCAGAACTGCCGTAGGAATCGTAAATCTCCGCCTTGCAGCAGGCGGATGTCATCGATGCCGTAGCGCATCATTGCGAGTCGCGTCAGGCCGAGGCCGAAAGCGAATCCATTCCACTCGCCAGGATCGATGCCGCTCATCTTCAGCACGTTCGGGTGTACCAGGCCGCAAGGCAGAAGCTCGACCCAGCCGCTCTGCTTGCAGACGGCGCAACCCGAGCCGCCGCAGATGAGACATTGAATGTCCAGCTCGAAGCCCGGTTCGACGAACGGGAAGTAGCCGGGTCGCAAACGCACGGTCACCTCGCGGCCGAAGATGTTACTGAGCAGCGTTTTCATGAAGTAGATCAGGTGTGCGACAGACACATCGCGATCCACCATCATGCCTTCGAGCTGATAAAACGTGTGCTCGTGTGACGCGTCCACTTCTTCGTTGCGGAACACGCGGCCCGGGGCGATCATTCGCAGCGGAGGACCCAGGCGCTCCATACCCCGAACCTGCACGGGCGATGTGTGCGTGCGCAAAAGCAATCCACCGGACAGCCAGAACGTGTCCTGCATGTCTCGAGCAGGGTGATCGGCCGGGATGTTGAGCGCGTCGAAGTTGTAGTATTCCGTCTCGACCTCAGGACCATCGAGGATCGCGAACCCAAGCGAACGGAACAGCTCTTCGATTTCCCCTTGGATCTGCGTGACAGGGTGCAAGCTTCCGGGCAGCACGCCGGTGGAAGGCAAGGTCACGTCGATCCACTCGCTCTCGAGCTTGCGTTGCAACGCCTCCTTCTCGAAGCGCGTCTTTTTCTCTTCGAGAGCCGTGTCGAGTGTCTGCTTGACGGAGTTCAGCAGCTTGCCGACCTCGGCGCGTTCTTCGGGCGAGAGCTGTCGCATGTCCTTGCTGACAGCCGTCAAAGTACCTTTGCGACCGAGCACTTCGACGCGTATCGCTTCTAATGACTCGAGGTCTTGGGCGCTTTGGATGCGGGTGAGAACACTTGTTTCCAGCTCGGATAGCTGCGTTTGAAGCATACGAAATTTCGCGTGACCGTCAGGCCGCCACGGCTGCGAGCGGATTGAACAGTTCGTCCGCCTTGGTCATCTCCCAGTTGAGATGGTTAATGTAGAAGACCAGCAGGGTGGGTGGGAACGCTTCGCGGAAAGTCTCCCACACTCGCTCTTTCCAATCGCCTGTGAGATAAGGCGTCGCGTCGAGGTCCTTGGCGAAGAAACCGTCGTCATGCGGCATGCCCAGGTGGTCGAGGACGGCTTTGATCATGTCCATCCGCGAGACGAGAATGGTTTGAGTCACGTCGGACGCGAAGTCCTCTTCGCCAGACTGAATACGAGCGAACAGGCGTGGGGCCGCCTTCTTCAAGGTCTCCGAGTTCAGCTTGCTGAGGTGGAAACGGAGCTTCACCCGCTCGTACATTTGGAAGGTTTTCAACTTGCTGATGGAGACATTGCGAAGCATCGACGTGAAGTGCTGCTCGCCGAGCGCAACGTAAATGTCTGAAAGCTGCATTTTTCGCGAGTTTAGCATACTCGACCAGTCCCGACGGTCGGGGCGTCGAGTGAGCTACAATCGAAAGTTTTGGCACATCTTCGGTTTTGCTATAACGAGAGGTTCTCGTTGCGAAACCTTTTCAGGAGTCAAATTTGAGCAACGTGATCATCCTCGGAGCACAATGGGGCGACGAAGGAAAAGGCAAGATGGTGGACTTGTTTTCGAGCCACTTTGATTTCGTGGTTCGGTATCAGGGCGGTC
>DASQVJ010000379.1:0-2639 GCA_035640835.1 Bryobacteraceae bacterium | reverse complement strand
AAGCGCCGTTTCATGCAGGAGGCTCAGGCAGCCTCTGCCCTCAATCACCCGAACATCATTACCATCCACGACATCGCGCTGCAGAACGGCTGTGCGTTCCAGGTAATGGAATTTGTCCAGGGCCAGACACTTGCGGAGCTCATTCGTCCGGGCGGAATGCCCGTGCAGGACGTTGTGAATATCGCGGTCCAGATGGCCGAGGCGCTCATCGTCGCACATGCGACCGGCATCATCCACCGCGATCTCAAGCCCGGTAATGTCATTGTGAGCAGCAATGGACGCGTCAAGCTCCTCGATTTCGGTCTGGCCAAGCTCGCGGCCTGGGGCACCACCGAGAGCGACGCGACCAGGACGCCGGCAGCCGGCCCACAGACCGAGCAGGGAACCATCATCGGCACGGTCTGCTACATGTCGCCGGAGCAGGCGAATGGCACCTTCGTGGACGCCCGCGCCGATATCTTCAGCTTCGGAGCCCTGCTTTTCGAGATGCTGAGCGGCCGCCGGGCTTTCCCGGGCGAAACGGTCGTTGCGATGCTTTCCGGTGTACTGCGCGATGATCCGCCGCCCCTCTCAACATTGGTCTCCGGGATCCCCAGTGATATCGAGTTCGTGGTGCAGCGCTGTCTTCGCAAGAAGCCGGACGATCGTTTCGCTCGGGTCGCCGAGCTTCTCCCGTATTTGCAGGCTCATCGCCCTCAGCCGCCGAGTTCGGCAATCGTCACCGGCAGTCTCGAGATCAAACGCGCCGAGCCTGTGATCGCCGTGCTCCCTTTCATGAGCATGAGCCCCGAGCTCGATAATCAGTGCTTCGCGGACGGCTTGGCAGAAGAGATCATGCATCAGCTTGCCCGGCAGAGCTGCGTACGAGTTCTTTCGCGTACGGTGGCGTCCGTCAACCGAGGAGAGGGTGCCGATCTGGTGCTCGAGGGCAGCGTCCGCCGCAGTGCTGAGCGAATTCGTGTCAATGTGCAGCTGTTTGATCCCAAGGACGGCTGCGCGCTGTGGTCTGAACGCTTCGAGCGCACTGCGGGCGATACACTAGCGCTTCAAGACGAGTTGGCCGCGCTTATCTGGCGCGAGGTGATCGCCTGCTCCGAGCCGGCCCGTCAGCGGCTCCGTTTGCCCCAGTAAGTGACGGTCTTCAGCTCGGTCGTGAGGAGCTCCATGTAGTCGTAGGTTCCGCCGGGTTTGAGCGCGATCTTGATCATGCCTGTGCCCTCGGGAGACAGGAAGTAGGTAAAGTCGCCCGCGTCCACACGGTTCAACTCGCGATCTTCGCGATTGGCCCAGTAGTAGCGCTTTTTGCGCATTACGACACGGCACTTGTACTTCTCTGCACCCTGGTCACTGAGATCGACTCGGATGGAGTTGTTGCCATCAAGATCAAAGCGCACGGCCGGGATACCGGCAAACACCTCCTCATCGGCGCCTTCCAGCAGGAGCGGAGCAGCCCCCAACAGGAAGCCGCGTCGAAGTAGTCGAACGTTCATGTGCTGTTTGGATGGACGTCGAGGCGTTATGGTTCCGTGAGATAGCACGCTCCGAATTACCGTTACCCTGCCCAATCAGACGCTCGCGAAACGGCCAGCCCAAATCGGGTACGGCGGCATGGTTACATCCCAGGCGCGGCCGATTCGGCTGGATCGCAGATCTGCCGGATCTCGCACTCGCCTCGATAAGACGGCCCCAGGATTTCGACGTGAAGCTTCATGAAGTCCTCAGCGAGCTTGATCGCCTCGGCCTTGGAGTTCACCTTTAACAATCGCGTAGCCTCCGATCAGTTCCTTCGCTTCGCTAAATGGTCCGTCGGTGACCGTAAGTTTGCCTCCGTCCGCCCGGACGCGTGCACCCGCGAAGCTCGGTAGCAGGCCTTCGGTTTCGAGGAGGACTCCAGCTCTCTTCGTGTCCTCAATCAGCCGGTCCATGGCCTCCATCAGCTCAG
This sequence comes from Bryobacteraceae bacterium, assembly GCA_035640835.1. Classification (GTDB taxonomy): domain Bacteria; phylum Acidobacteriota; class Terriglobia; order Bryobacterales; family Bryobacteraceae; genus DASQVJ01. The sequence continues at coordinate 697 of DASQVJ010000379.1, read as the reverse complement.
GACTGGGCGGGGCGCCGGCCTCATAGTTCCTGTCGGCTTTCACCATCATCATGAATCGCATGTTCGATGTCTCCACGTCGAGCTCTCGTGCCGGATGAAGTTCCGGCATCTGTTTACACATCGAATGGGAACCGGTGAGATCGACACGGCCTCGACGATTTTTTGCGCTTACGCCGACCCCGCGCATCGAGATTGCTGTATCCCTCTCGTATCGATCATCGGTATAACGGACTGGGATGCGACTAAGAATGCTGTCCTTCGCTTTTGCCGCAGGTGTCGCATGCGCGGACGAGAAACCGGCTTACACCTTTGGCACAACTGTCGTCGACTCGTCCGGCCTGCAAGGTCGCATTTATCACCTCGAACCCGACACGCTGAAACTTCCAAAACTCCACCGGATGCAGCCGGTCGGCACCGTTTACACAACATCGCTCAACATCTGGCCGCAACGCTTCGACGAAGGCTTTCCGAGCATCTCAGACCGGTTTGAGTGGTTCGCGATCTCGTATGCCGGAAAGATTTGGATCGAGAGTCCTGGAGAATATCGATTTAGCGTTCTCGCTGATGACGGTGCAAGGCTCTACATCAACGACAAACTCGTGGTCGACAACGACGGAATCCATGGAGCGCAAGCCATCAGTGCGTCTGCGAGCCTGACACGCGGTGTGTTCGACATCAGGATCGACTATTTCCAGGG
>DASQVJ010000378.1:0-7347 GCA_035640835.1 Bryobacteraceae bacterium | reverse complement strand
GCAGCTCGGGAGCCAAGGGATCGGCCTCCAGGTAGGGCTGGAGGACACGTCGCGCGAGCGCATATTCACCGGCTGTGGTGGCTTTGTTCGCAGCCTCGAGAGTGAACTCCTTCTTGTAGGAAGGATTCGAAGCTGCGGCCGCGCTTTCGAGCGTTTGCAGCGCTTCCTTCCAGTTCTTGTTTCGCCAATAGTAATCGGCACGCGCACGCACAACGCCAAGAATCCGCGGGTGATCGCGATACAGCGAGTCAATGGTGCGCCCGGCGTTCGCGGCGTCCTTCCTCGACTCATAGAAGCGAGCGAGCGTTATCCGCAATCGCATCTTCTCGACCGGATCCCCGGTAAGCGCAATCTGTCGATTCAGCGATGCCTCTCGTATGGAGTCGAAGCCCTGGTTCGTTGCTGTTTCATCGATACGCGCGAGCACCTCCCAGGAGTTCGTGCGTCCCACCACATTGCGCAGCAGAGACTCCACCTCGGTACTGCGACCCTGGTTCAACAGCACCGCGAGGCGCAGGTTAAAGGCGCCCAAAGGAGGGTCGGATCCGGCGACCAGTTGCCTCGAAGCCGATTCGACCAGGTCGCGATGACGAGGCATGCGCGCGAGTCGAATCAGTCGTGAGCGCGCAGCCTCGTTGGGTTCGTTGGCAATCGCGCCGGCGAGATACTCCTGAACGGCTTCCGGATACTGGCGTTTATTCTCGAGGATCGCGCCGGCTTCATATGCATACAGGGTCGGCTGCTTGAGTCTCGTGCGCGCTTCGCGAATCACTCGGAGAGCATCGTCGAACAGGAAGTAGTCCCAGAAGACAGTGGCCGATTCCAGAGCATGCGCCGGATCCCCTGGTGCCACGGCGCTGATGCGATTCCAGAATGGACGAGCCTTGGCGTAGTCCTCACGATCGGCCCAAATCTCTCCGGCCCTCGCCAGAGTTGCCGTGTTGCCTGGTTCAGCTTGGATGAGTCGTTCCGTTATTGCGATTGCGTTGGGGATATCGCCGAGCGAGCGGTGAAGCGATGCTGCTCTCCCCGCCAGCGTTTCCTCGGCCGGATAGTTCGCAGCCAACGTTCGAAACTTCGGAGCGGCTTCCTCGAAGTACCCGCGCCAGGCGTAGCCCTCGGCCACAAATTGCTCCACGGCGCGATCGGCATGTGCGGGCGTTGCGAGAGCCTCCAGGCTCTTCAACTCCGCCTCGAGCTTGCCGGTTGCGGATAGATGTTGGAAGAAACGATTGCGAAGGTCTTCGGCGTCATACCAGTGCTGCCGGAGCAACGATTCCCAAGCAGCCGCATCAGCTGTTCCCTTTGTTGAATACGCGCCCAGCAGGTTGCGCACAAAAACAAGATCGTGCGGGAACCGCTGGTGGGCATACAAGTTCAGCTGCAGGTAAAGCTTCGAATCGACTCCTTGGGCACCCATCTGAGCAAAATACTGCTCCAGATCCGTTCCGCTGAAAGTTGCGGTAATGTCGCGCGTCAGCTTCGTGAACTGCTGGGTTTGTTTCGTTCGGAGATAAAAGCGGGCGAGCTTGTGTGCCCACGAGCGGTCGCTGAACTGTCGCATCGCCTGTGCGTAAGTCTGCTCGAGTTCCGTGGCAAGCTTGTTCTGGTCGAGGAACGTGGCTAGACGCGCATAGATTCCGGGGTCCGATGGGTTCTTCGCGATCTGCGCACGATACACCGCGAGCGCGTCGCGAACTCGCTTTGCACTGACGAGCCGCGAGATGTACAAGTCGAGAACACGCGCATAGTCTGGTGAACGAGCAGCCTGGTTGGCTCGCATCATGTTGTGCGCGGGGAGGTCATTCGCGTCGGAAGAGCCTGGCTCATTCGAAGCGGTCGCGGCGCTGCCGAGAGGTACGTTACCCGATGCAGCCGCGAGCTCATCCAACAGGGATCCGTATACCGCGAGTTCTTCGTTGATCTGGTTCTTGCGCGCGTAAGCCCGTGCGACGGCCAGTCCCACTTCCACTCGGTGGGGCGATTTCGGAAACGCCTGGAGATACTCCTTTCCTCGCCGAATGACACCGTCGTTGTCACCGTGCGTAGCGTAGGCTTCGATCAACTTGGCCCGCAGAGACGCCCGCTCGTTTGAACTCGGGAACCGAGAGTCAAACTCGGCCACCAGGCGCGCTGCTTCCGCGCGATGAAAATACGCGACGGACAACCGTTCTTGCTGCTGAAATTCCGATTGCGGGTATGTCGTGTTGAACAGCAACGACAGGATGCCGTTAGCAGTACCCGGATACGGATCCATGGTTGCGACATCGCGCCAGTACGATAGATCGCCGGCACCGATGCGGATTGGCTGTTCCGGCGCGGTTAGCAGCACTCGAATCAAGCCCGACATGCCACGCTCGGCGTCGGCGACAGGAGCGGCGTTCAGCTTCATGAGCTGCGCATAGAGTCTTGCGGCCTCACGATACTCATGCGTGTCTTCAAACAGCCTGGCAAGCACCGAGAGCTCTTGAGCGCTGAAGGGCGAGTTCGCCGCCTTCTTTGCCTGTTCAAATTCGAGCAGCGCTCGCTGCGCCTGATCGAGATTTCTTTGTTGTTGCCAGTAGTAGAAGAGCTTGACCGCGGGCGTCAGATCGGTCGGTCGAGAAGCGGCTGATGAACGCTGCCCGGCAAGGAATTCGCGAAGCTTGCGAGCCTTACCCATCGCGTCGAACCATTGCTTCACGAGTTCCGGCGGCATGAGAGGCTGGAATGCCGATTCGTACACAGCGATAGCAGCCGAGACGCCGCCTCGACGCTCTTCGAGAGACGCCCGTGCGGAGATCGGGAACACAGGGTCATTCGGGAAGCGCGTTCGATAAGCAGCAATGATCGACTCCGCTTCGGCCGTCTGCCCAGCGTCCACCCGGGCCTGAAAAGCCTGCAAATAGGCCGTCTCCGTATTGGGATACCGTTCCATCCAACGCTCGAGGATCGGGTCGAGCGGCTTCTGATGCATACGCGCAACGTCGACCGCTCGAGTCAGCGCCCTCCACTGCCTCTGCTCGTTGAAAGCCAGGGTCTCGTCGGACGGGCTACTCGGAACGGCAGCGGCTCGAAGGAGAGCCGCGATCTCCTTGTCGGGCTCGACGCGGCGACCATAGTATTCGGCGAGGGCTTCTGCGCCTTCCACCTTGTCCTGCGCCGCGTCGGCGTATCGCTTCCAATCGTCTTCGGCTTGCGTGAAGTTGAGGGCTTGCTCCGCCTCACGTGCGCGCAGACTGTACAACGCGGCGTTCGCCTGACGTTGGGCAAGCGCTGCCACGGTCTCTTTCGGAGGCCTTCGAGACTTCACGGGCCCAGCGGGCAGACTCACCGTTCGATAGAGAAGCCCCTCGACAGGATTGGTTGCTTCGATGTGCTGCAACCAACTGCGCAGCTCGCCGTGCAACACCAAGGCTCCCAGGGACGCAATACAGCCGGCGATCGCCATCTTACGGAAGGACATCGATGGTTACCTCCTGCGAGCCGATGTTGTGAGCCATGTCCTCAGCCGTGACGGTCAGCTTGTACTTGCCTGCTGACAGGTGCGCTGGAATCGCGAGTTCGCCGTAGTTCGCCCCCGCCTTCGAATTCCAGTGAAGATTCACAGGACTGGCGCCATACAAGCGTGCAATCACAGTTCGAGATGTTTCAGAAGCACTCGCGCGAATTTGAACGATCTCGCCTCGCCGATACGATGCCTTTGCGAGGCGCACACTCACCGTCGGAGGCTTGCTCGCGATGACGAAGGTTTTCTTCTCGTTGTAGACACGCCCGTTCTTGTCGCGCAGGATCAGGCGAACCACATGCGTTCCATCCGGCATGTCTGCAGGTGCAAGGAAGCGAGTCTGCCAGGCATCCTCCTCCTTCAGGTAGCGCAACGGCTTCACTAATCCGAAAGGAAACAGCGCAACCACTGACTGAATCGCCGGATCTGTTCGCACGCGTAGCACGGGATCGCCGGGCCGGATCAGGCGTGGTCGTAAGAGAGCTCTGGGTGCGGCAAGAAACGAAGTGTAAGGTGTGACGAACTTGTACTTGCGCGATAGCCGGATGATTTCGTCGATGGTTGCTCGATCCTCACCTTCACGCTCGATCTTTTCAAGCAGCGCATCGACGCGGGCCTTCGCCCAGGTGCGGGGAAGATGAGGATACTCGAGAGTCTGTGCGGGCAGCGGCTTACTCACGCGAACGTTGAAAGCCTGGTCGTCGCGACGCCCGGTAGCTTGAAACGTCGCCTGCTGCACCGGGGCGCTATATTGACCGACCCACGACGCCATCGATCCGGGAAAGATCGATGCCTCGAGTGGATAAACAAGGCTGGTCGTGTTCGACGGCTGCACCGCCAAGCTCAAGGCTCCAACCGGCGAAAGTCCGATCTTCGAAAGGAAGGCATTGAGCTTGAAATCCGCAGGCTCGGTCGACCGCACCCATTCGAGGACCCCATTCTCGCGCGTCAACATCTTCAGCAAGGGCAGATTCGCGTCATCGCCTACGCCGAACACATACAAACGAGGTCTTTGGGCCACGCTGATCGAGCGGAGCTTTCCAACGAAGCCGTCCGCGATCCGAACGTTCTGAAGATTCCCACCTTTGGTTGCGCCGCCGTCGGACAAGAGGACGATGTAGGATTCGGGACCCGAGGCTTTGCCCAGCGCTGAAGAGAGCGCCGCTTCGAGCGCAGTTCCACCACGCAATCGACTACTTCGAACCCACTCGAGGGCTTTGTCCACGTTTGCAGGCTCAGCTTGGGTACCGTTGTTGGCGAACGCGGTCACCTCGGAGTTGAACAACAAGACGTGAAATCGATCCACGGGACGCAGCGCACGCAGCAGTCGCTCGAGCGCCAGATAGCTTCGTTCAAGCTTCTCCCATTGCATCGACAAGGAGGAATCGAACAGCGCAACGATCGTGCGAGCCGGAGCACTCGAATCCGAGCTTCGACCCGGCCCGACCAGCAGATTCGCCTCGAAAAAGCCCGGTTCCGACGAGTTCTCACGATGAGCCAGCACTTCTAATGTGTCGCGTTTGGCCGGATCGAGCTTGTAGCGAATCGCGAAGTCTTCCGAAAGGCTGACTTGCGTTCCACTAAACGAGGCCACCACCTTGTTCGCCGATTTTTCCCTGACCTGGATGGCGTAAGTCTTCCCGATCACTTCGAGATCGGCGAGTGGATGAGCACTCGTCATCTCAAACTCGAGCGTCATCTTGCCGGCGATTTGGGTCTGGTAAACATCAGGACGCAGAGGGATCGCGAAGAAGCCTTGGAGGTTTTCGATCGGAATGCGCTCCTGATATTCCATCTCGACGCGCTTGGTTCCGAAGGGCGGGATGGGAACGATCTTTGCGGAAAACACAGCTGTTCGGCGGGCTTCATCCGTGTCGTCCTCGCCGATCTGCAGCAAGCCGGGATCGATCACCTGCTGCTTGGCGATGTTGTAAATCTCTTCGGCACGCTTGCGCTCGAGGATCACACCGGGAATTCGCGTCAAATCGTCCCAGACCGCAAAATCCGACACCATGGCTCGAGCGGGCAAGGAGAATCGGAATGCGCCTTCGTTTATGGTGCCCGTGTGTGAGCCGAAGATCTGCCGGACGTTGACGGTTGCGTGCTGGTTATTGAGGCGCACGCGAATGTGAAGCTCATCAAGCGAGAGAATCTTCGGATCGGGCTGCTCCGATCCGGTCGGGATAATGACACCGGCTTCACCCCAAGCGAGCGCGCAACCGCACGCTGAAATCATCACCGCCGCAAACAGGCGCCTCATATTTTTGCTTCTGAAATCCTCACCAATCCGTTGTCCGTGCCGACGTAAAGTGATCCGTCGCGAGCCGCAAGCGCTGTCACGTTTCTCGAGGGCAGGCCCGCGCTAAATTGAGCCCATCGACCGCTCTGGCGATCGAGCGCCCAGAGACCCTCGCCCAGCGATCCGGCGTATACGCGATTCTCGCTTGCGCACATTGCATTCGGATTAATGACGAGCTTCGAGGGAAGGTCTGAATAGGAGGACCATGCACCTTTCTCATCGAGCCGGTACACCCCTGCGCCGTACGTTCCGATGTACCAGTCGTTCCCAGCACGCGTGAGCGCGCTGATCCAGTTGTGCTTGAGCGGTGAGTTGGCGGTGGTATAGCTCGCCTTCACGACACCGCCCTCGAGGATCGACAACCCGCCAAGCGTGCCGACCAGGATCTGTCCACCTTGTTGAGCAACCGAGTAGGCATGGTTGTTCACTAAACCATGGAACGCGTAAAGCGAGCGCATTCCGGACGCGTCGGACAGCGTCAATCCAGCTGGTGTGGCCATCGCGAGGCCTCCTGGAATGACGGCCACATCGGCAATGTGGTTCGCCAGCAGGCCGTCGGCGCGAGTGAGCTGTTGCTTCTTGTTGAGGTTCTCGTCAAAGAGCACGAGGCCGTTCGCCGTCGCGACGGCGGTGAGATGACGCTCGGGATCGTGTGCCACTCGGTTGATGCAGAACAGACGGTCGTCCTCAAAGTGTGTCGCTGCGTTCAATTTCGAATCGAAAACATCCAGGCCTCGCTCGAAGAAGCCAACCCAGACTCGCCCCTGTGGATCGGTTGAGATCGTCGCGATGTTTCGATCGGTCAGGCTGCCACGCGGAGCCTCCACCAGGGTGCGTCCGCCGCGCACCTCCAGCAATCTATGCGAAGTCAGAGCCAAAAGCTGATCATCGTTTTGCAGGAAGCTCGTTATGGCGTCGGAAGCCGGTGCGATCCCGGCAGCAGCAGGTCTTGCCTTCGACGACTCGGTGGAGACTTGCAGGATTTCTCCGTCGAGCGTGCCGATGGTCAGCTTGCCCGCGCTATAAGCAAGACTTCGAGCGAAAACGCCCTCCGCCAGATTGCGGGCATTTTTGCTTCCGTGAAGTTCTGAAACCCCGAGCGCCGTGCCCACCCACGCACGTTGCGTCGATTCGGCTACCAACGAGAGCACGTGAGGGTCTGGAATGTTCGGAACGGCTTGCACCTGTCCACCGCTCCAATAAAGGACGCCCCGGTCGAGCGTGCCAACCCACAAGCCTTCGTCTCCCCCTGCGAGCTTCGTTACGGGCACGTTCGTTAAAGAGGGATGAAAAGGGGACAGGTTCTTCCCGTCCCAAGCGAGCACTCCGGCCCGGTTCGTTCCTAAAAGGACACGTCCGTGGCTGAGCAGACACACGGCTCGCAACGATCGATGCTCGGAGTCTAGTGGGCGTAAGTGACGAAAGCGTTTGCCGTCAAACGCGAGCAAGCCCTCGCTCGCCGTTGCCAACCATAACTCCTGATCCGCGGCCCCGGCGGCGACACCCACCGCCATTGCAACGATCGGAGACGGTGGCAGTTCGCTTCCAACCCGGTACGACG
>DASQVJ010000377.1:0-4837 GCA_035640835.1 Bryobacteraceae bacterium | reverse complement strand
GTTCCCGCCCAAGCTCCACAGACCCGTTCGAGAGGGGCCAGTCATGGGGCTTACGGAGATCTATCGCAACGACGATTTTCAGTTAACAGGTATCACGGTCTCGCGGGGCGGACGGATGTTCGTCAACTTCCCTCGCTGGTCGGACAAGTATCGCTATGCGGTGGTGGAGGTGACGAAGGGTGGTCAGGAGAAGGCATACCCGGACGAGGCATGGAACAAATGGGACGGGAAGCCTGAGTCGGCGGGCAAGGCGTTCGTTTGTGTGCAGAGCGTGGTGGCCGATGACAAGGACTCGCTTGCGGCGCACCCCCCAAGGTGAGATGGAGACCTTGTCGTCGGACGACAGAATCGAGTGGCCGGACACATTCTCGCAAGAGCCGGGTGGTGCGATCGTGTTTACCCTGTCGCATATTCACCATATGCCGCGGTTCAATAAAGCGAAGAGCACGCGGACGCGGCCGTATGCGGTGTTTCGGATTGGGCCGTAGAGAGGGGATCGCTTCGGGAGACTAGCGGACGGTGGCTGAAGTTGATGTGCCGTTTTGGGGTGGTGGGGTCAGCAGAAATGCTCGCGCGTATTTCTCGGTGATGGTGGGCTGCTCTTGCCAGATCCAGCTGTTTTGCTTTTCCCAAATCGGATCTTCGCTATCGATGATGAAGCCGTCGATGTCGTACTTCTTGGCCATGGAACGGACGTATTCAGGTGAGGTCGCGTCGTTAAAGATAGGGCGGAGGTCGGCCAGGACCTGCTCACAGGTGGAGGAGTCGCCGCCGAAGCTGGCGCCGCAAAGGACGTCTCCTACTGCAGTCTGGCGATCGGCGTAGAGACCTCGCAAGACCCAGGCTCGTTCGCGCTCAGGGTTGCTTTGCAGGATCACCGTCCTCGGAGTGCTTTCGCGAAGGTCCTCATATACGCGGCGGACCGAGAACTGCATCGGAGAGACCAGATCCTGCTCGGCCAACTGCAATCCGACGACCTGACGGAACCGCAGACCACAAATCGAATAGACTGACCCGACGAGACCTAGCGCCATCGTGAAGATCAGAGCGTAGCGGACCAACTTCGATTGCACGGTCTCGCGCGTCAGCATCTCGGCTGCCCAGATCAGCAGGATGAACTGAGCAGGCAGGAAGCCGCGCCAGCCGAGGTCGTTGTTGCTGATGACTGCGGATCGCAGGAATAGCGGAATCAGGAAGCTCGGCAACAGGATCGCGAGCGCTGCAGCGTCGTAAATATCGAGAGTGCGCTTTTTCCAGATGCGTGCGGCAGTGATCGCACCAACCAGCAGGAAGAAGCCAAGCTCGAAGAGCAGATTGGCCGGAAGGAGAGTGAGCCGGTAAAGCTGGTTGAGCCAGCCGGGGTCGAGCCTTTCCGGGAAGCTGAAGACTTGAGCACCCGGGAATCCGCGTATGGAGAAGACGACGAACCGATCGCCGTGATTATCCTTCATGAGTGTTTGAAGGTAAGGGAGGGCGAAGACCACCGTGAGAATGCCGGCAGACGCTAGAGCGGTCGAGTGGTTCCGCCAACCTTTGATCCAGGTGACGATGGTCCACAGGCTCAGGATGAACGCGAAGACAAAGCCAACATAGATGGATTCTCCGAGCATGCTGGCGAAGGCGAGACCACCGACGATGACATACGGGATTCGCGAGCGCGTGTCCTTAGCAGATCCGGCACACCACAGAATGAGGAATCCCGTGATGCCCGCGATCAACCCGCCAACGTGGTTGGGTACCCAGAGAAGGGAGCCAACCCAGGAGGTGATCTGCTCGTTCCACCACTCCATGTCTTTCAAGGGGTCGCCACGCAGGACGAATTTCATGGTCGGGATGATGTCGAGACCGGTGACCATGAGCAGTCCCAAGCCGACGAGTGATCGCCGGACGAGGTACTCCTCGCCGCGGGGCAGCACGTAACGGAGAAACATCGCGATACAGCAGCCGAGTCCCCAGCCGCACCAAACAATGCTGCCGTACAACGCGTGTCGAGCTGTGATCAAACCGGATCCCAAAGACTGCACCAGACTGCACAATAAGAACCAGAAGAAGTGATAGCGGAGGGAAACATCTCCGCCGACGTGGTGCATTGGGTTGAGTGGTTGCGAGAGGCTTGTCCGGTGCAACGAGTCGACAACGGAAGCGCGGAGGTTGTGGTCGTAAACGGTGCCCGAGAGATAGATACCTCGACCCAACTGAAGATCCGATAGCGAGAAGAGGGCGATCGCAAACCAACCAGCGGCGATGGCGACGAACGCCAGCGACGTCCGGCTGAAGCCCCAAACGAGCCTTCGAGACTTCAAGTCGAGAACGATGGTTAGCAGCCACGCGGCGAACGAGACACCCAACGCCGCCCAGACTGCGTAAGCGCCCAGGAGCCAATCGAGCAGGAACGCCAGACCCGGCACCACGGTGAGTCCAACAGACGTGGCAACGACAAAGCGCCAAGCGACTGTTCTGGCGCGAAACGAGAACAAATCGACCGCCCAGCTCACTACGTAACCTGGTATTAACGCAATGAAAACAAACAGAAGGGTTGCAAGCGAGCCCGACAGCAGGTCGACAAGCATGTAGTTCGGGACGGGCATCTCAGGAGACAGGATAGCTTCCCTCTACCGCCCAACCATTTTAGCGTTCTATGTAGCGGCTACCGCTTCCGGTTGCTTTGTTTCCACCTTACTTCGGTCACGGAAAAAGCCTGCGATAAGGAGAAGAATTGCCGCAGCGCCGATGGACGATGTCAGCCAGAAGGCTTGCCAGTTACGCGTATTGCCGGTGGTGAAAAAGTCCACCGCGAATCCCGAAAGAAAAGAGCCAATGAACATGCCCACCCCGTAGGTGACAAAGGTGATGAAGCCTTGCGCGGTGCCGCGGAGATTCGGGGGTGCAACCTGGTCCGTGTAAAGCTGACCGGTCATGAAGAAGAAGTCGTAGCAGATGCCGTGGAGCAGGATCGCGACGTAGAACATCCAGAGGCCGGAGCCGGGGTCGCCGGCCGAGAGCAGCCAATAGCGAACGGACCAGGCGAGGAGACCCATCAGCAGGATGTTCTTGACGCTGACTCGCTGGAAGATGAAAGGCATCGCAAGCATCATGATCACCTCGGATGCCTGGCCGAGCGTCATCTTGCCTGCAGCGTTCGCCACTCCCATTTCATTCAGGTAGGCGTTGGTAAAGGAGAAGTAGAAGGTCAGAGGGATGCACGCGAGCACGGAGGCGATCACGAAAACGCTGAAGGAGGGGTCACGGAGCATGACGAGAGCGTCGAGGCCGAGCGCCGTCTTCAGGTTGAACTTGGTATTGCGCGAGGCGGGCGGCGTGTGCGGGAGCGTGAGGCTGTAGAGGGCCATCGCGACGGATGCTCCGGCTGCTAGCAGGAAGGGAGTCGAAGTTGCTTCGACGCCGAGGTTCCCGACGACTTGTCCGATGGCGATCCAGCCGAGCGTGCCGAAGACTCGGATGAGCGGGAACTCGCGCCCTGCATTTCCGACATTGCGCAGCGCGAGCGTGTTCGTAAGCGCGATAGTCGGGAAGTAGCAGAGGTTATACGCGAGCATCAGAGCGTAAACCGATCCGAAGCTCTTCGCCGTGGAGACGAGGTAAAGGAGGACGGCTCCGAGAATGTGGAGGAAGGCGAGCACCTTCTCGGTGGAGAAGTATCGATCGGCGATAAGGCCGAGGAAAAAGGGCGAGATCATGCAGGCGAGGGCCGTGGTGCCAAAGACCGCGCCGGCTTCCGTTCCGGTGAACTTGAGGTTCGCCGTGAGATAGGTGCCGAGTGTGACATACCACGCGCCCCATATCACGTAGTTCAGGAACATCATGATGCTGAGGCGCGCACTGAGCGTTGTGCGCATAAAGATCAAGTGTATCGGGGAATGGAAATCGAGCTGGAGGACCGGCTTTGATACCGGCCCTCCACGTGACGCTTAGAACAGGAGCTTGGCTGCGAGTTGCAGTTGGCGATTGTTGTTTACGGTTGAAGTGATGGAGCCGAACGCCGCCGTGTTGAACGTCGAGTTCGGGGTCGCGAAGCCAGGAGTATTTGTCAGGTTGAACGCTTCGGCACGGAGCTGGACCCGGACCTTCTCACCGATCGGGAAGTTCTTGAAGAGTGAGAAGTCGAGGTTGAAGAGGCCTGGTCCACGAAGAACGTTCTTCGGGGTAGTGCCATAAGTGAAATTGGCAGGCAGTGCGAAGGCGCTCGCGTCGATGCAATTCGTGAGTTGGTCGCCACCGCAGTTCGCGCGCGGCGTGCCCACCAGGTTGGGTCGTTGGATGCCTGTGCGTCCGGTATTCGCCGGGTCGCCGGGGACGGTGACGTTGAACGGGAAACCGGACTGTTTGATCAGGATTCCGTTGATCTGCCAGTTCGCGAGCGCGTACTTTACGAAGAGGTTGTTGTTGGCCTTCAGGAACGGAATCTCATAGGTCCAGCTAGCGACGAAGCGATGGGGCAGATCCCAGTTGCTGCGGCCATAGTCCAGCTTCCAGTTATAGGGATCCATTGGCTGTCCGCCGCCGTTGGAATCGGTGGTCACGTCGAGCGTCTTCGACCAGGTGTAGGAGAAGAGGCCCTGGAGACCGGCGAAGAACTGCTGGCGGAGAACGAGGGACACGCCCTGGTAGGTGGAGATCATGTCGTTCTGAATCACTCGAATGTCGCGGAAGAGCTGGTTGGGGCGGCGAGCGTCGATCGCGCCCGGGCCGGGTTGTGGCGTGTTCGAGTAGTAGCTGCGGTCAAGGTGCGTGCCCTTTGATCCCAGGTACTGGATGTCAAGGCCCGCGTTGCGCCAGAGTGCGCGCTCCACGCTGAAGCTCCACTGGTTCAGCATGG
>DASQVJ010000376.1:0-4197 GCA_035640835.1 Bryobacteraceae bacterium | reverse complement strand
TTCACGGGCTCGCGACATTCGAACCTGAACTTTCGCAATAACGTTGTGACGCATCATGGCTGGCAGTACGACGGCTTGTTCGTCGAGTCGCCTGAAGCGGTGATGCCGCCCGTGAACACGTCGACGGCCTCGAGCATCTTTCAGGGTTTCGCGCAGACGCCAGTGAATAACAGCACGTTTGCGAACAACGTGATCATTGCCGGTATGACCGGCAAGAATCAAGCGAAGTGCTTCGAATCGAAGGGCGGTGATTGCAGTTTCTCGGTATCCGAATCGAGATCTTACTTCGGGTCGGCTTTGGCATCACAGAACATGTGGCCATCCGGGAACTCGTTAAGCGCGAGGATCGCTTCCGTTCTGCCGGACCTGCAGCGCGGCGACCTTCGTGCGGTTGTGCAGAGTCAGAAAGAGGGCAGGACACCTGGCGACGTCGGCATTCATCAATCGGAGTTCAAGGCTGCTTTGGAGGGCGTGGACGTTGGAACCGCTGATCCTCGATACTACATCAGCAAGGTCAAAGTCACGCCGGGTGAGGGGCAGCTTGTGATCGATTATGTTGCGCCGAAGCCTGAGGCCTGTTCAGCGGTGGCAAGCGACAAGCCGACGTTGAACTCGAAAGTCGGGACGGCTGCTCACGGCGAATCCGCGGGTCGAGAGCAAAGTGACGTGATCACCGGTCTTGGTAAGGGCACCTATTACGTCAAGGTAACGTGCGGCAACACTTGGTCTTATGCCAAAGGAGTGGTTCCGTAATGGGCTCAGATTGGAGCATCGCGCCGTATTTCCTGGTGGAGGACGTTGTCGCGACCGCCGGATTCTATCGAGACAAGCTTGGGTTTCGATATGACCGATTTTGGGGCGACCCGCCGAATTTCTGCATGGTGAAGCGAAGTGGGATCACGATCATGCTTTCGCAGTTGCCGGAGCGGGCCGAAATGAATCCCAATCACTCAGTGGATCCGCGTGAACCTTGGGACGCCTACATCTGGGTGAACGATGCAGATGTACTCTTCGACGAATTCACGACGAAAGGGGTAAACATCGCGCGGCCCATCTGCGACCAGCCGTATGGATGCCGCGACTTCGATATCGAAGACTGCAACGGCTATCGGTTGTGCTTCGGCCACGACATGGAAGCCAGGCGGCCCAGCGGTATCGCCTCATGAGGCTCCGACCCGGACTTACGTACAGATGCGATAAAGACTGACCCGCTTCTCAACGCAATACGCGTATTGCTGTTGAGGAGAGGAGATGCGCAATCGCATTTTACTGATTACAACGGTCATGAGCCTGGCACTGCCAGGTCAAATTCCGGATTTTACGCCGCCGACTCCGTTGATCGGCGCGGTTCTAACGAACGACACGAAAGCAGCAAAGAAGCTGTTGGACGAGGGTACCGATCCAAATTCAACCCCGTTCTTTGGACTTACACCGCTGACGATCGCGATTATCAGTGCAAACAAGCCGCTGGTCACGGACTTGCTTGCGCACGGGGCCGACGTAAACGCCAAGGATGGGAACGGGTCGACAACCCTGATGTGGGCAGTTGGCTCCGACACGCCCGATCTCGCGCTGGTGGACGAGATGCTGAAGCGGGGCGTGGATCCGAATGTTCAGAACAAGTTCGGCGAATCGGCTTTGACGTGGGCCGTGCGTCGCGGTCACACGCAAACGATTGAACGCCTGAAAGCGGCAGGAGCATCCGATGTCGCTGCGATTCGTAAGTCGGTGGAGAGCGCTGTCGCGCTGCTGCAAAAGAGTGGTCCGCAGTTCGTCAAAGTGTCGGGTTGCGTGTCGTGCCACCATCAATCCCTGCCACAGATGGCGTACGCCGCGGCTCGCGACCGCGGTTTGCAAGTGGATGCGGCGGTATCGGACCAGCAGGTGAAGGCTGTGCTCGCGATGTTCAAACCAATTCGAGAGCGTTTGGAGAAGGGAACCATCACGCTGCCGAACCCCGGAATCAGCATCGGCTACTCGCTGCTTGGGCTGGAAGCTGAGGGCTACGCTCCGGACGAGACGACGAAGGCCATGACGATGGCGATCGCCCGAACACAGACTCCCGATGGAAGCTTCGGAGTCATGGGTGCGCGTGCTCCGCTGGAAGCGAGCGCTTTCACGTCGACCGCCTTGAGTATCCGTGCATTGCAGGCGTTCGGGCAAGGTTACGACGACAAGATTGCTATGGCTCGCGAGTGGCTGAAGCGTGCTCAGCCAAGAATCCAGGAAGAGCGGAGCATGAAACTGCTCGGACTTGTGTGGTCGAAGGCCGATGCGAAGGACATTCAGCAAGCTGCGGCTGACTTGATCGCCCAACAGCGTCCTGATGGTGGCTGGGCGCAGTTGCCGGGTCTCGAGAGCGATGCATACGCGACCGGTCAAGCGATGGTTGCGCTGAATCAGGCGGGTGCCCTGTCGGCCTCGGATAAGACGTATCAGCAAGGCGTGGCCTATCTGTTGAGGACGCAGCTTGCTGATGGGTCGTGGGTGGTTCGAAGCCGGAGCAGCCCATTCCAGCCTTTGAAGGATAGCGGTTTCCCGCACGGTCGCGACCAGTGGATTTCGGCGGCCGGGACAAGTTGGGCAGCCATGGCGCTTTCGCTGTCGCAACCCAAGACCAGTGGTCAGCTTGTGAGCGGACTCTTTTAACCGCTGCATCCAGTGGACAAGAACAGGGCACGTGGGCGTCGATCGCCGCGTGCCCTTTTTGACTGTTAAGCCTCTGCGGCAGGGCGTGTTACCTGGACGTCGTTCCTCCAGTCAAACCAGCCATGGCGAAACTCGAACAGTCGTTGCAGAACTTATGGAGTGAGTTGATCGACGGCCCAAGCCGGGAGGACGCGTTTGTATTGAACCCTGGGGATGCGGGCTTGCTGAGATCACTGGATGCGTTGACGGCCGAACAGGCATCCGCCGTTCCGCCTGGCGGGGGCTCATCGATCGCGGCCCACGTGGATCACCTGCGGTTTGGGCTCGAGTTGCTCAACCGGTGGAGCCAAGGCGAACAGCCGTTTGCTGATGCGAACTACAGCGCCAGTTGGGAACGGGTTGTCGTTTCGCCTGACGAATGGACGCACCGGCGAGAGGCGCTTCGGAGCGAGGCAGAATCATGGCGGGAGGTGCTGAAGAACCCTCGCGAGGTGAATGAATTTGAGCAGACAGCGATTATTTCGAGCATCGTCCACCTCGCTTATCATTTCGGAGCAATTCGACAAATCAACCGAATGGCTCGCGGTCCCTCCAGTGTCCAGGCGACACAGCATTGACTTATATAAGCTGTGACTGATACGATTCCGCATGAGCCCTCAGAAGGATCAATTCTTGAACAACGACGTATTACGTTACATCGGAGCGGTCACGAGACACGTTGAAACGCGTGACCACAACGGTCAACCCGCCAAGGTGGTCAAGGCGGCTTGCAGTTATGACACCACGATTGCCGATGTTTGGGACGCTCTCACCAACGTTGAGCGCATCCCGCGCTGGTTCATGCCGATCTCAGGCGACTTGCATCTCGGCGGACGATATCAGCTGGAGGGAAATGCCGGTGGTCAGATCACGCGTTGCGAGCCGCCTCGCAGCTTCGATCTAACATGGGAGTACGGTGGCGACGTTAGCTGGGTCAGCGTCCGTCTCTCCGAGCTGTCGGACGGCGGAACCCGGCTCGAGCTCGAGCACGTCGCGCATGTGCCGGAACCGTTTTGGGATGAGTATGGTCCAGGAGCTGTCGGAGTCGGTTGGGATCTCGCCATCATGGGGCTCGGCCAGCACCTGACGACCGGGGCAACGGTAGATCCCAAACAGGCAGCCGCTTGGCCCACCACAGACGAAGGCAGGGTCTTCGTTAAACAAAGCAGCGACGGCTGGTGTGATGCTTCGGTATTGGCGGGTACGGATGCGGCTAACGCCAGAAGTGCCGCCGATCGGACGACGGGTTTCTATACTGGCACTAACTAAGGCGACTTGTTGTGCACGCGTTCGATGTTCTCGGCGACCCAGTTCGAAGACGGATCCTGGAGCTTCTTGCGGGTGGTGAGCAGACGGCAGGGAGCATCGTCGAGACCATCGAGGCAGAGTTCGGCATCACACAGGCCGCTGTCTCCCAGCATTTGAAAGTCTTACGCGAAAACGGCTTCGCGTCCGTCAGGGTCGACGGCCCACGCCGAATGTATTCCGTCAACGCGAAGCCGCTTCAAG
>DASQVJ010000375.1:0-8395 GCA_035640835.1 Bryobacteraceae bacterium | reverse complement strand
TCTCCTGACTCTTTGACCTTTACATGGAGGTTGCGCACGCCCGGCAGCTGTTCGGCGAGCTCGGTCAGCTCATGGTAATGCGTGGCGAAGAGCGTCTTGGCGCGGATGTGATTGTGAATATGCTCAACGACGGCCCAAGCGAGGGCGGGCCCATCGTATGTCGAGGTGCCCCGGCCGATTTCGTCGAGCACAATGAGGCTGTTTGCCGTAGCAGTGTTCAGGATCACGGCTGTCTCGGTCATCTCGACCATAAACGTCGAGCGCCCGCGCGCGAGATTGTCCGCCGCACCGATGCGCGTGAAGACGCGATCCACAATCGGGAGCAGGGCCTTGCCGGCGGGAACGAATGAGCCCATCTGGGCCAGGATCGTGAGCAGCGCTGCTTGTCGCAGGTAGGTCGACTTGCCGCCCATATTCGGTCCGGTGATGACGCCCAGGAATTTCGCGTTCGGGTCCAGATGGATGTCGTTGGGGATGAACCGTTCGGCGTTCTTTGCCGCAAGCTTCTCGATCACGGGGTGCCGCGAGGCTGCCACTTCCATGCAACCGCTATCCGAGAAGCTGGGCCGCACCCATTTCCCTTCGACGGCGACTTGTGCGAGGCACACGTACGTATCGAGCTCGGCGACGGCAGCCGCCGTTGCCCGGATACGAACCGCTTCGCCGGCAGCCTTGGTACGGAGCTCGGCGAAGATGGCTCGCTCGAGCTCGAGGATCTTTTCTTCCGCCGAGAGCACCTTTGCTTCGAGCTCCTTCAGCTCAGGCGTCGTAAAACGCTCAGCATTGACGAGTGTCTGCTTGCGCTCGTAGTCCGGGGGTACGTTCGCAAGGTTCGCTTTGGAGACTTCGATGTAGTAACCGAAGACGTTGTTGAAGCGCACCTTCAAAGATCCGATGCCGGTGCGCGCACGTTCGCGCTGCTCGATCTCCGAGATGATCTGCTTGCTGTTACGGCTCAGGTTTCGAAGCTCATCGAGCTCAGCGTTGAAGCCGGTGCGGATCACGCCGCCATCCGCGAGGTTCACGGGAGGTTCGTCGGCGATGGCTCTCAGGATCTCGCTTTGCACTTCTTCCACTGGATCCAAACGCAAGAACAGATGTGAAAGCCGAGGACACATCACCTCAGGGATGCGAAGTGCGGGCACTTCGGCAAGCGACCGGCCAAGCGCCAGGACATCGCGCGGATTCGCCGTACCCAATGTGACCTTGGCCAGCAGGCGCTCGATATCGAGAATGCGCGAGAGCGTCTTGCGAACCTCCGAGCGTTCGATGTTGCGCTTTACCAGATACTCGAGCGCGTCGAAGCGCTGTTCGATTTCCTGACGGTCGAGGGAGGGCCGGAGGAGCCTTTGCCGCAGGAGGCGTCCTCCCATTCCAGTGCATGTTTGATCGATCACGTGGATCAACGTGGATTCCATCCGCTCACCGGCGAAGAGTGGCTCGACCAATTCGAGGTTGCGGATGGTGACGGCGTCGAGCACCATCGCTTCTGAGCGGTTGACGTATGCCGGACGTTCCAGGTGATCGAGCGCGGCTCGCTGTGTGTCTCTGAGGTAGTGCAACACGGCGCCGGCTGCTGCAACCCCGAGGGGGCGATCCACAAGCCCGCAGCCGTCGAGACTCAGCAGGCGAAAGTGCTCGCGAAGGATGCGTTCGGCGTAATCGTAGTCAAAGGTCCACGACTCAAGAGGCGTCTGCAGCACACCCGTCTCGATGGTCTGTCCTTCGGGTAGCAGGACTTCCTTGGAATTCAAGGTCTCGAGAAACGGAGTGATCTCGATCAGAGGCAACTCGGTGACGCGGAACTCGCCTGTCGAGATGTCGACGTAGGCGAGACCCGCGCGGTCCTTATTCGCGAGGAGCGAGGCAAGATAGTTGTTCTCATGCGATCGCAGAAGGCTCGACTCGGTTACCGTGCCCGGCGTGATGACTCGCGCAACCTCACGCTTCACGAGCTTCTTGGCGAATCGCGGATCCTCCATTTGCTCGCAAATCGCAACGCGATAGCCTTTCTGCACCAGGCGGGCGATGTAGCCTTCCGACGAGTGATGCGGCACTCCGCACATCGGAATCGCTTGGCCTTTCTCCTTGTTGCGGGACGTGAGGGTGATCTCGAGTTCTCGAGCGGCGGTCACGGCATCGTCGTAGAACAGCTCGTAGAAGTCGCCCAGCCGGAACAGCAGGAGGGCGTTCGGGACCTGCTGCTTAATCGCCTGATATTGCCGCATCAGCGGCGTGGAGGGCTCACCGCTCATCAGGCATAGATGCCGCGGAGCTTGATGGCAAACGCGACGCGGTCCAGCGCGACCATATACGCTGCAGTCCTGTTATCGACTTCATGTTTGTCAGCGTACGCCACGATGTCGTTGAAGCTGTCGTCCATAATCTCCCTCAGGCGTTGATTAACGAGTTCCTCATTCCAGAAGAAGCCCTGACGATCCTGCACCCACTCGAAGTAGGAGACCGTCACGCCGCCGGCGTTCGCGAGGATGTCGGGGATGACAAAGATTTTCTTCTTCGCGAGGATTGCGTCCGCCTCGGCTGTCGTTGGGCCGTTCGCCCCTTCGCATAGAATCTTGCAATTGAGTCTGTGAGCGTTCTGAGACGTGATGACATTTTCCTTTGCTGCCGGCAACAGGACGTCGCAGGGAAGGAAAAGAGCTTCGTCCCGATCAATATTTTCAGCCTCAGGAAAGTCGACGATGGACCCTGTGTCCCTCCGGTATTCCATGAGCTTTACAACATCGATGCCGTTCGGGTTGTACACGGCGCCATCCCATTCGATGATGCTGATGATCTTGAAGCCTTCCCGTGCCATCAGCTTGGCAGCCATGCCGCCAACGTTGCCGAAGCCTTGAATCACCACCTTGGCCTCGGAAGGCCCCATTTTGAAGAACTCGAGAGCCCGAAGGGTAACAAACATACAACCACGGCCCGTAGCCTCCGTCCGGCCTCGCGAGCCTCCCAGGTTCAGAGGCTTGCCGGTAACAACGGCGGTGACCGTGTGCCGCTTGTGCATCGAGTAGGTGTCCATGATCCAGGCCATGGTCTGCTCGTTCGTGTTGACGTCAGGCGCTGGAACGTCGATTTCGGGTCCGATAAAGTCGAGAATCTCGGCGGTGTAGCGACGTGTGATTCGCTCGAGCTCTAGTTGTGAGAGCTGTCGAGGATCACAGATCACGCCGCCTTTGCCTCCACCAAAGGGAAGATTCGCGACGGCACATTTCCAGGTCATCCAGGAAGCGAGAGCCCGCACCTCATCGAGCGTCACGTCGGGTGCAAAACGGATGCCGCCCTTCGCAGGACCTCGCGCGATAGAGTGCTGGACTCGAAAGCCTGTAAACACCTCCAAGCGGCCGTCGTCTAGTTGCACGGGGATGTGCACGATGATCTCGCGCGACGGCGTACTTAAAACTTTTCGCATGCCATCGTCCAATGCGAGTTTATCGGCTGCTCGATTAAACCTGGCTTCTGCCGCCAGCCAGGGGTTTAGCTCTCTCTCCAGCTCTGGAGTCGCTTCCACAATCATGGATTCACCTACGCCTACATTATGGTGACGGAATTCGGCGAGAGGCAAACGTTGGATGTTAATAAAAAAGAAGTGACCGATTCTTCAGCGCAAACTCGACGCAGGTTTCTACAAGTCTTCGCAGTTGGTATCTGGCCGTGGCAGTGGTTTCGCCCTCGAACCATCGGTATGGGTGGCGGAAAGTTTCGTATTGTGCGCAACGGCTCCGACAAACGTCACTATTTTTGGGTGCATGGGAACGAGCGCACGGCTCGCGAGGTGCTGCTGGACCACATGAAAACCAGCCCGGGCCGCGCGTTTCTCGTCGAGAATGATGAGCGCTATCTGATGGTGAATGGCGGCCGCCTTGATCCCAATCGGATGTTCTCGCGCGAGGGTGCCGAGCGCAATCTGAAATCGCTCAACACCTCCTGGAGCCCCGAGCAGTTCAATCGTGTGCTCGATCGTTTGGATCGCGAAAGGCCGAAGTTCCTCTCGAGCGTGCTGCCGAAAGATGGCAAGCTACTGATCGCGATGCATAACAACAGCCAGGGCTACTCGGTGAAGGATGAGGTCGCCATCAGCGATCAGGTCTCTTTACGAAACGAAGCCAATCCGCACGAATTCATGCTTTGCACGTCCAGCTCGGATTACGAGAAGCTCTCGCAATCGCCCTTCAATGTTGTGCTGCAGAAGACAGCTCCGAAGACCGACGACGGCTCTCTATCTCGACTTACTGCCGCGCGAGGACTTCGCTACGTCAACATCGAGGCAGGGCTCGGAAGGGCCGCCGAGCAGAAGGCAATGCTCGACTGGGTGGAACAGAATCTGCCTTAATTCGGAGCTAAGCGCTCGCCAGCTCGCTCGGGGTGCTCAACTCGCGGTGGAGTTCCAGGTAGCGAGTCCGGCTCTCCATGATGGCGCGGCGTGCCTCTCGTGGACCGCCCCAGCCTTCCATCCTGGTCGTCTTACCTTCGAGCTCTTTGTAAATGGTGAAGAAGTGCTCGATTTCGCGCCGCACGTGGGGAAACACCTGGTCCATTGTGTGGATCTGGTCGTACCGAGGGTTGCGCGTTGGAACCGACAGGATCTTCTGATCCCCTTCTTCGGCATCCACCATGTTCAGCACTCCGACAGGACGGACCTCGATCAAACAGCCGGTAAAGCTTGGCTCAGTCATGAGCACAAGCACGTCCATGGGATCGTTATCCTCCGCCAGGGTACCCGGGATGAAGCCGTAGTCACCGGGATAGTGCATGGGTGAATAGAGGGCTCGGTCAAGCCGGAAACAGCCAGTCTTAACGTCGTATTCGTATTTGTTCGTAGAGCCTTTCGGGATCTCGACGATCATCCGAACCAGCTCTGGACTCTCAGGACCCGGGTCAAGGTCGTACAAAGAAATCACCTCAACAGCGTAACGCATTGCAGAGACCGAGGTGTGATACCCTTTCTGGCTATATGCGTAAACTGTTACTCTCACTACCCCTTGCGGTAGTTGTGGCCCTTGCTGCGGACGAAAATGCCCATCACCAGGCGATGGAAGTCGCCGAGCACTCGATGAAGGCAATCCAGGATGCTGCCAAAACCGGCGATACGAAAACGATTGCCACGGAAGCGATGAAGATCCACAATGCATTCCCCGCGGTCGAGAAGTTCTGGGTCGAGAAGAACAGTGAAGTCGGGATCAAGGCAGCAAAGGAATCGATCGCGTCTTCGAAAGTGCTTGCCGACGCCGCTAGCGCTGGGGCTCCTGCCGAGGAAGTGACCGCGAAGTTGAAGGTGATGGGTTCGTCCTGCCGAAGCTGCCACACTCAGCATCGCGAAAAGACGCCGGCGGGCAAGTACGTTTTCAAGTATTAGAGACGCGGCGAGACCGTGTTCTTACGCTTTTCCGGACTGGTAGTGAGCGTGGGCGTGCTTGCACACGCTCAGTCGACTTCTGTGAAGATCACACATGGTCCGATGCTGGGCCATGTGACGGATTCGAGTATTGCGATCTGGGCTCGCACGTCGAGCCCGGGTGAGTTTCGAATTCGCTATGGGCTCGATCCGAAGCGTCTCGATCAGATTAGTGCCCCGGTCCGAACCGAGGCCGCGCACGACAATACCGGTTGGGCAAAGTTGACAGGGCTGCAGCCCGATACAACCTACTACTATCGACCCGTTACGGCTCGCGATGCCGGAGAATCGGGCTCGTTTCGCACTCTTCCCCGCTCGAGTGACTATGTGGATGCCGAAACGAACCCAAAAGGTCTGTTCAACTTCCGCTTTCAGTTCGGCTCATGCGCGGATCAGCGTCCTGGCACGGGAGCAGGTCCGGGATTACCGGCATATGAAACGATGCTGAAGTCCCTGCCAGGCAAGGTCCACTTCTCCGTCATGAACGGCGATTGGCTCTACGAAGACAAGCGCGACTTCACAGTGGAGCAGTGGCTTGCACAGACGGGGCTGACGAAGGAGAACGTGCCGCCGATTGTGCAGCGAGCCCCATCAATTGTCGGCGTTTGGGAGAACTACAAGTACTTCCTCGAGCGTGGAGCGAATCTCGCGGCCTGGCATCGATTGGTGCCTAGTTACTACACCCCCGATGACCACGAAATTCTGAACGACATCTACGGCACGGCTGAAACGGGACGGCGGGACCGGCGCACGGTGTTCCGGGATATCGGAATGCAGGCTTGGTTCGATTATCTTGCAGGGTCGCAGCCAACACCGTATTCGCAGCCTCTCCACATCGGCGAGGCCAAACTGTCGGCGGGTTCGGATGTGCTGACGGACCCGACCGTGGACTTCACGAAGCTCGATCGGGCGCAGACGCTGAACTTACACGTCCACTGGGGCGGTCAGTTCGCGGGCGTCGATGAAGGCAAGTATCCAACTGGCTCGGGCGATCCCAACGCCGGCGTGTACGAGGTGGTCGAGGTGTTGGACGCACATCGTCTCCGGATTCGGCCCGCCGCAACGAGCAACAGCTCTTCCATCTACTCACTCGGTCGACTCTCGTTCAGCAACTTTCGTGTCGGGAACGTGGAGCTCTTTCTGCTCGACACGCGATCCATGCGAAGCCTGCAGGACACTTCCAACCCGAACAAGCCTGGGACCTCGATGCTCGGCAAGCGGCAGAAGGAGTGGTTGATGAATGCGATGAAGAACAGCGATGCCGATTTCTTCTTCATTGCGTCCTCCGTGAATGTGACGATCCCGCACGTCGGCAACCCGGCCGGGACGGGTCAAGGCGGCGTGGTCGAGAACAAAGATGATGCCTGGACCGCATTCCTCGAAGAGCGAGAGGAACTGATCCGGTTCTGGGACTCTCTTCGAAAGCCAGTCATCATCATGACCGGCGATCTGCACAACAGTTGGGCTGTCAAGATTACGGACCGAGTCTGGGAGTTTGCGTCGGGCCCGATGAACTCACAAAATCACCCCTTGCGGAGTGAAGGAGACCGTCCCGTGAACGGGCCTTACGACTCCCGTGGACGCAAGGTTGATATTCGTTGGTCTACTTTCGTTCGCAACGATGTTCCTGCGAGTCTGCGCAAACTTCCCTTCTATGCGGTCGCACAGATCAACAATGTCTTCGCAAATCCAAAGGCGCCCGGCCAGACACGCTGGATCGCGTATCCGCGTCCTCACCTGGTGATCAGCTACTATGATGGCCGAACCGGGGACCTGCTGTACGCCGAATCAGTGCATGCGGAGCATCCCGTAAAGCACTGATTTCCCGCATTAGACACCGTAAAGTCCACCTGCCTCTCCGTTCAGTCGCGACTAAAGGAGGTATGAGATTTATCCAAGCAAGTATGGAGTTTCTTGTTGATTGGGAGACCTGGATGTGGACGGTGGCTGTCACGCTGATAGCTGGTGCCGCGGGACTCATTGCACATCGGGTCGTCTTCTCGGCTGCGCGCAGGTTTGCGGCTCGAACCCCGACGGCCGCCGATCAATACCTTGTTGAATACGCATGTGCTCCGGCTCGACTGCTGTTTCCTATCGGTGCAATATTCCTGGCGACTCCAGCCATGCCGCTGCCGCCGGATATGCTGCGCAACTACCGCCACCTCCTGGGCATTATTCTGATCGGTGGATCCGCGTGGCTGCTGATAGCTCTGTTGCATTCGCTTGACGAGATCTTAGCCGCAAAGTACAAGGTAGACGTCGCCGATAACCTGCGTGCCCGGCGAATCCAGACGCAAGTGCAAGTGATGCGCCGATTCGGTGTAAGCATTGTGGTGGTTGGTGCAATAGCGGCCGTCTTGATGACTTTCCCAGCCGTGTGGAACCTCGGCGCCGGAATTTTCGCTTCGGCAGGAGTCGCAGGCGTTGTGGCCGGCATCGCAGCCCGGCCGGCATTGTCGAACCTTCTGGCTGGAATGCAGATCGCGTTTACCGAGCCGATCCGGTTGGATGACGTAGTAATCGTGGAGGGCGAGTTCGGTCGCGTGGAGGAAATCGAGCCCACCTACGTGGTGGTTCGCGTCTGGGACAAAAGGCGATTGATCCTCCCACTCTCTTACTTCATCGAGAAGCCGTTCCAGAACTGGACTCGGCAATCGTCTGACCTGCTCGGTACCGTATTCGTCTATGTCGACTACAGCGTGCCCGTCGAGGAGGTTCGCAACGAGCTGCATCGGATCCTGCAGCAATCCAAGCTCTGGGATGGGCAGGTGTGGGGATTGCAAGTGACCGACGCAACGGAGAAGTCGATTCAGCTCCGCGCTCTGATGAGTGCGAAAGATGCGTCGACGGCTTGGGACCTGCGCTGCGAAGTTCGCGAGAAGCTCGTTCAATTTCTGCAGCAGAACTATCCACAGGCGCTGCCCAAGATGCGAGCCGAGGTGATGGAGGCTCCACCAATGAGCCCCACGGGCGGAGACAGCGGCAGCA
>DASQVJ010000374.1:0-4545 GCA_035640835.1 Bryobacteraceae bacterium | reverse complement strand
ACGACGGAGGGCGGAACGCTCATGCTCGTGTTGGAAACCACGATCTTCTAGCGGGCCGCGCGCGCCAGCTTGCGCGCGTCTGCCTTGCCGCGCGAGATCAGACGGAAATTCCGCACGCTTCTACGCCGTCAACGTCATCCGGTATCGCTTCAAACCCGCCAAGGCAAGCTGGCAGCATTACGACGACTCGAGCCGCGATCGGACGGCCCTCATGCGTGTGGCGAGATCCTCCTGGGCCAGCAGCCCGCGGCTCAGCATGATGTGGGCCAAGGCCAACAGCTGTTGCTCGGGCGCAGGAGTCCCGCTGTACAACGTCTCACCGAGCCGATCCTCGGCGTAGCGCCGCTCCAGCGAAGATAGCGCCCCACCGGCTGAGAGACACTCGCACAGCGCGTAGAGGCTGACCTTCCACGGCGGATCCGGATGGGTAACGCCATAACGCGGCGCAAGCTTGTCCCAGGTCTTATCCTCGCCTTTTATGGACTCCAGTAATGCGATCGGGGAAAAGTCGGCTTGGTCCGTGGTTATGCGAACAGGCGGCCTATCGTTTTCGTCGCTCATGGGCCGCCCCCCGCTTCATGGTGCTCACGGTGGACCGGCCGGCTAGCCTTGTGGACCGGCCGAACATCGTCCGCCTTCCTGTCGGGCCGCGGCAGAGCTACGCCGATCATGCAGTCGCGCGTGACGATTTCCGCCAGCTGCTCCTCCGTCCAGTTCTCGGTGCCCGCAGGTCTCACCGGAAGGACAATAAAGCGGCACTTCTGGTTCGAGTCCTCGACCCGCACCTCCACCTCGGGCGGGAGGATCAATCCGAACTCCGCCAGCACCTGGCGCGGCCAGCGGACCAGCCTGCGGCGATAATTGGGCGAACGGTACCAGTAGGGCGAGTGGCCGAGCAGCGGCCGCGGATAACACGAGCAGAGAGTGCAGACGATCACATGATGCAGCGTCGGCGTATCTTCGAGTACGCGCAATTGCATATAATCGCTTGGCGTGCCCCAGCCGGTAGGCTCGGCCCAGTCGATGCCGATCTCCCGGCAGGCCGAAACGGCATCGGCAAGCACGCGCGCCTTGAATGCCGGATCGGTCCACGCCTTTGCGACCAGGCGCGAACCTGCAGCGGGCCCGATGGATTCCGCCCACTCGGTGAACCTCCGGTGGTCCTCGGCGGTGAAGAGGCCCTTCTCGATCGCCAGCTCGCGAACGGCAATCTCGAGAACCTCGAAGTCGGTAATTTCGTCGACCATCGGCGCAGCCTTATGGTCGTGACTGCTGTCGACATGGTCGTGTTCATGCTGGTTTTGCATGCCATTTCTCCTCACCGCCAGTCCCGATATCAGTCCGTCGCGGGCTCGAGCCAGCCCTCCGGCAATTCGCTCTGAAGTGTATCGTTCTCGAACGGGTACTCCGCCCAAAGATCCTTCTGGCGAAATCGGACGATATAGAACTGCTGGGGCGGGGCATCGTCTCGATTCCAGGCTTCGTCCTCCGGAATGAGGCTCTGATAAATGAGGGCGGCGACCGTCCCTGTCACACCGCGAACGTACATCTGGGTACGGCTGTAGAACAGATTCGGCAGATCCTTTACCCGAACGCGATCACCCACATTGAAGCGGGCTGGTACGTTTCCGGCGTCAGTGGTGTTCATAGCGGGCTCTCACCTCCGCAATCTTCTCTTGCAACTCGGTCAGCGAGACGTGATTCTTGTCCACGAGCATCCTCGCGGCGCACGATCGGGGCGATCATCCAATAATGTCAAGAGATCCCTTGAGGAACGACCCATGCGCCAGCTTACCATCCGCCAGCTGCAAATCTTCGCCGAGGCGGCCCAGACTCTGTCTTTCGCCCGCGTTGCCGAACGCCTGCGGATCACGCCCGCGGCGGTGTCATTCCAGATCAAGCAAATCGAGAGCATGAGCGGCTTCGCCCTGTTCGAGCGCATCGGCAAGAAAGCCGCCCTTACGGACGCGGGCAGCGAACTTCTGGTCTATGCGAAGGCGGCGCTGCAGGCGCTGCACGATGCGGACCAGGCGTTCACGGGACTGCGTGGCCTAAGCGCGGGGCGCGTCACCATTGGCCTGGTATCAACCGCGAAATACCTGGTGCCCCACATGCTTGCGCGGTTCCGCGAACAGTATCCGGGCATCGCGATCCATCTCCACGAGGGCAACCGCCAGCACATCATGGCCGCAATGATCAAAGGCGAGATCGAGCTCGCGATTACCGGCAAGCCGCCTGACGGGGCAGCTGTGATCGCCGAGCCATTCGCGCCTCACCCCTCGGTCATCATTGCTGTGCCGTCACACCCATTGGTGAAATATGAACGTCTTCCCCCCACTGTGCTCGCGGATGAGCCCCTGATCGTCCGCGAAGAAGGATCGGGCACGCGTGCGCTGCTCGATCAGCTCCTGCGAAATTCCGGCTACTCCGCACGCATCGTGATGACGAGCAGCAGCAACGAAACCATCAAGCAGGCAGTGATGGCGGGCATGGGGATCGCGCTTATATCGCGGCACACGGTCGGGCTGGAGTTCGGTCTGGGATTGCTGCAGGCACTTCCGGTCGAAGGCTTTCCGCTGATGCGCTCCTGGTTCGTTACCCATCGCCGGGGAATGCCGCTGCTTCCGGCCCACACAAAGCTGCGAGGCTTTCTGCTCGAGAACGGCGCGAGCATCATCGACGAGCTTGAGCAGAGCTATGGCAATCTCCAGCAGCGGATACGGTTGACGAGGCGGTCCTCGCGATAGAGCCGCTCCAGCGGTTCCTCGAAGAGCCGACCCGGCATCGCCAGCTCGTCCATCATCCAGCGCTCGACGCGAGCGTGCACGGTTGCTGCCAGTGGGTCGGCGAGGCTCGCTCCGAAATCAGCCAGCGCGGTGATAGGAAGGCCTCCGGCTGGCCTCTCCGATCCGGGCTGCGTCGGGCTGCATTGTGTCCGTCTGCATTCACCCGCGCGCCAGATCGCCGCCGTCCTATGTGCCAAGGTCGCAACGTTACGACCGGTGGGTTTGCTCCGAACCCGGCGCGTACTTGCTGGACGGGCGCAGCCTGTCGGAAGTGGCGACCGAGCTCCGGCTGAGCACCGGCCAGCAGGCACCTGGCGCACCGAGCACCTCGCGGCCGGATAATGGCCGGAGCAGTGGGAGTGCCCGGCGGCGCCCAGAAGCTCACGATTAGCCGCGAGCAGGGCGTCGGCTCAAGGGTTCGGCGCTCGCGGCATGCCCGGGCGCACCCCGGTCCGTGAACTGTCCCCGCTCGGCCGCGCGGTGTCGACTGCGCGCAGGCCGTCGTCGCACGGGATCCCGAACGCCGCGTCGATCTGCTGGGACTTGAACCACTCTCGGGTGGCGACCTCCTCGGGGGGGATCTCGTGGCCAAGGGGGAGGGCGCGGCCCTGTCCGACCGCAGCGCGTTTCAGCTGACGAATCCCTGAGTTGACCGCTGCTGTGACACGCAGTGCTTCCGCGATCTCTCCCCTGGTTGCGCCGTGGCGCAGGGCGGCGTCAGCATGGACCCTGATGCAGCCGACCCAACCCGCCGTTACGGCGACCGCAAGCGCGATAAGCTCTCGGTTCTTTGCTCCGAGCAGATCCTTCTTCTGGCCAGTCGAACCGAGCTCGATGTATCCCTTGACCGGATCAGGGCTGAGCTGTCCAACTTCCTTCACGTTCGTCAGTTCTTTTATGCGATATTCACTCCAATCTAATATCATGCCAGTACCCTCCGCGGGAAGGATAAATTTCTGATAAATAACGTAATTGATAGTGCGCTGACGTATCTGGCCATCAGGCAATGCCCCGATCCCTGAGCTCCCCCTTATGCCTGGCCCTATGTGGCAGAGATTGGGCCAGTGGAACGGCCGTCAACCGGGAGTAATCCGCATGAACGGCCCATAGCGTCCAAATCCTGCGAGATCGTCATCGGTGCGTGAGGTCGGCGATCGCGGCAGTCCAGGCCGAGGCTCTCGGAGAACGAGGGGCCGGTGCCCAGCAAATCCAATGAATGATTTCGAGCGTTTTCATTGAGGGGGTCGATGAGCCCGCTACCTAGCACTACAGTTGCGGTTCATGTTTGAGCCGAGAGCCATGAAGAATTCGACGCACTCGTCGCGAGGAAAGCTGAAGAAAATGGCACCCGTCGAGAAACGCGAAGATAAGAACAAATCAGGAATATCTGAGATCGCAACTGTAGTGCTGGGGTCCGTTGAGGATCATCGTGAGTTCACGATGGCGGCGCTGAGATAGATCATGGCGCGGAAGCTTGTGTCAGTTTTGTCGCTGCGCAGGACAATGCGTTTGAACTCCTTGAGCTGCTCGAAAACCGGGATAGGAGCAACCGAGCTCTCCAGGCGACGGACGACCTCGAGCATGTGATGCGCGCCGTCCTCGACACAGCATTTTCCATCTTTGGCTGTGACCGGGCGTGGTTGGTCCATCCCTGTAATCCGGAAGCTGCATCGTGGCACGCCGTTATCGAAGTAGCCAGCGCAGACTTTCCGGGCGCTTTCGCACTCCAGCTGTGAATCAGCACCCAAATGAGATCCCC
>DASQVJ010000373.1:0-6075 GCA_035640835.1 Bryobacteraceae bacterium | reverse complement strand
AACATGAGGTGAAGCGGGCGAAGTTCCCCTTCATCGACGTCCACAATCATCAGCGCGATGTGTCGCCGCAGAAATTGGGGCAGCTGATTCGCGACATGGATACCCTGAACATGGCGATCCTGGTGAACTCACCGGTCAACGGAAGCTGGGGCGCCCAGACCAAGGCGAGCATCGACGCGATGCGGTCGTTCAATAAGGACCGTTTCGCGATGATGACGAACATCGAGTTTAATGATGTCGATAATCCCAATTACAGCAGGAAGATTGCAGCGCAGCTGGAGGAGGACTTCAAAAACGGCGCGGTGGCTCTGAAAGTTTGGAAGAACTTCGGACTGAGCGTGAAGGATTCGAAAGGCAATCGGATTCATGTGGACGACCCGCGATACGACGCTGCGTGGCAGATGTGCGCCAAGTACAAGCGTCCGGTGCTGATCCATACCGCGGATCCGAAGGGTCTGTTCATGCCGATGAACAAGGACAACGAGCGCTGGCTCGAGCTAAAGATGCGCTCGGGGCGCATGCATACGCCTGGTGTGGATCCGGAATGGGAGACGCTGATCGGCGAGCAACATAACCTGTTCCGAAAACACAAGAACACGATCTTTATCGATGCCCACCTGGGATGGCTGGGATTTGACCTGGGACGGCTCGGAAAGTTGATGGATGAGTGTCCCAATGTCTACACCGAGATCGGGGCGGTAACGAGCGAACTCGGGCGGCAACCGCGTTTTGCGCGGCAATTCATGGAGAAGTATCAGGATCGTGTGCTGTTCGGCAAGGATGCCTATAACGTGCAGGAATACTATACGTACTTCCGGCTGCTCGAGACTGCCGACGAATATTTCGATCCCATACGGCGGTATCACGGGATCTGGAAGATGTACGGCTTGGATCTGCCGGACAACGTGCTCAAGAAGCTCTATTACAAGAACGCGCTTCGAATCATCCCGGGCTTGAATGCGTCGTTATTTCCGCAGTAAGACATGAAAAGCTGGCGATGGGCCGATGTTCTGGCCTGGATGTTAGTCGCGTGGGTGATCGCGGGCATGTTATGGATCCGCACCGTCGGGCCGGGCAAGAGGAAGGTCGTCACAACAGCGGAGCCTCAACCAGCCTGGAGTGAACCTTCGAGACCCGGATCGATCAACCTTCCGCCTCGTGAGTTCAAGCCGCCTGTACTCGATGTGCAGGCGCTGAGCACGAAGACAGTGGAGCCGCCGCAGCTCAGGATACCGCAGTCATTGAAGGCTCCGCGGATCATCAACTCCGATCCACCCAAGGCTGCTCCGCCTGAAGGTCATCAGTGAACCTCGCGAGTCATGTAGGCTCGAACGGCGGCACGAATCGCGTGTTCCTTCCCAAAGTCGCCAAAACGAGCGCCGGCAACGCTCAGCATGCCTGCGGTGAAACCGCTCCAAGCGACCAGGGGCGATTGATCCTGTGTCAGCCCGCTGTAAAGACCGACGACGGCGGCCGCAATACCAGAGATCTCCGTGAGGTGCTTCCCGGGTGAATCCGGGCTGCCGGCGCGAATGATGCGCGGAATGTACTGACCCTGCACGAAGTTCCACAGTCGGCGGCGAGCCCCGCTGTTCTGACCGCCCAAGGTGATATCGCGCGCCAGGTTCAAATACTCTTTGCGCTCATCAGACTGCAGCAAATCCATCAGTTCGTCGCCTGAGATGTACGAAACGCGAAGAGCTTTGCGGAGGACGTCCAGCGCCTCGCCGTCGTGTGTCACCATGCGGCTGGCGGTGGATGAACTGTAGAGCTCGCCGCTGATGTCCTTCAATCCCGATAGTGCCCTTGCGACCACGGCGGTCTTCACGTCCGACGACGGTGCTTGCGCCAGGCGTGCACGGAGGTCGTCATAGGAGCGCATCTTGAACTCGAGGGTCGCCTGCGCGAGTTCCTCGACATCGCCTGAGCAAAACCCACCGTCGTAGCGATGCTCTGCCGCCAGTTCCTCGATGCGGTCGATGAAGCGTAGAGCTTCACCCAAGCCATGCGCCGAAAGCAGAGTCAGGCCGTTGCCTAACATGCGATCTAACTGCTGCCGTACACCCGACGCACTGTGAAGCCATTCGTGCAGCCGGTTTGCAATACAGTCGCTCTGGGGTGTGTCTGTGAGCCGCCACGTTTCGATCTGCTCCGCCTTACTGTCGAGGTACTCGATAACCTTCCGGCCCTCTTCCAGCCCGACGTTGAGAAAGCGGCCTGGTTGGATACGGCGCGTGCCGGAGGCGAGCCAGGCTGCCTTCAAGCTCGGGACGTTGCGAACTGCGGCGCGCACGTGCCCTGCTCCGAGCAGGCGCATGAGCGTGTCTCGCTCCCGCGTTTCTCGCGGCTTCGCGAGCAGTGTTCGTGTGTGCGCGAATAGGGGTCCGTGAGCGATGAGGTAACGCTCGGGCACACGCACGTGCGGCGCAAACACCAGCTGCACCTTGAGTTGATCGACGCTGCTAGGCGCCAACCGTGTTCCGTGATGCAGGGCGAACTGTGTTCCAAAGATCGGCTCGGCTCCCAGCACCTTCCACCTACCCAAGAAAGAAGACGTGACACTGACCGCACAAGTTATCGAGCGAGAGGTTCACCGATGCATTTGCTACGCTGTCCCCATGGGCAAACAGAAGGCGAAGCTCCCGGCAACCGTGCGTCCTACGCTGTTCGGGTTGCCGGAGCCGGAATCGCCGGGTGTGGAAGGGGCGTTGGTGCGGTTCGAGGAGGCGATGTCGAGCCCGCAATCGCCGATTCGAGCGATCCGATGCATTCCAGCTCGGGAGGCCGTCACCGAGCCGATTCCTCAAACTGTGGATGAGCGCTTGAGGAGAGCGCTCGAGAGCCGCGGGATCGCGAGTCTGTACTCGCATCAGGCTGCTACCTTTCGTGCGGTGTCCGAGGGTCGGAACGTCGTGGTGGTAACTCCAACCGCGAGCGGCAAAACGCTTTGCTACAACCTGCCCGTCTTTCAGAAGCTGCTCGAACATCCGGGGGCTCGAGCCTTCTATCTCTTCCCGACCAAGGCGCTGGCAGAGGATCAACTGCAGGAATTCCAGGCGGCCGTAGACGCGATGGGATCGGACATCCGCGCCTTCACGTACGACGGCGACACGCCGCAGGACGCGCGCAAGGCGATCCGCGAGCGGGCCAATGTCGTGCTCACGAATCCGGACATGCTGCACAGCGGCATCCTGCCCCATCACACCAAGTGGGCAAAATGTTTCGAGCACCTGCGCTACTTCGTGATCGACGAGTTGCACTATTATCGTGGCGTCTACGGGAGTCACCTGGCGAATCTGCTGCGCAGGTTGCGGCGGGTCTGCGAGTTCTATGGGTCGAAGCCGCAGTTCATCTGTTGCTCGGCGACAATCGCGAATCCTGGGGAACTGGCTGAGTCGTTGACGGGTGAGCCGTTTGACGTGGTCGATCAGAACGGCGCACCGTCAGGCCCGAAATACTTCGTGTTCTATAACCCGCCGGTTGTGAACAAGCAACTCGGCATTCGGCGGAGCTACCTGCATGAGACGCGCCGTGTGGCGCTCGAGTTTATCGATCGAGGGCAGCAGACGCTGGTGTTTGCGAATAACCGGCTCGCGACGGAAATCCTCGTCACCTACTTGAAGGAGGCTTGCGAGTCGTACCCGATGTCGGCGGATGCGATTCGTGGTTATCGCGGCGGCTATCTGCCGAAGGAGCGTCGTGAGATTGAGCGCAAGCTGCGCGAAGGCGATGTTCGTGCGGTGGTGGCGACGAATGCACTCGAATTGGGAATCGACATCGGGTCACTCGATGCGGTGGTGATGGCGGGCTATCCGGGGACGGTTGCATCGACGCTGCAAAGGGCGGGACGTGCAGGGCGTCGCAGGACACCTTCAATTGCGGTGATGGTGGCTTCCTCGGCGCCGCTCGATCAATACATCGTGGAGCATCCGGATTACTTCTTTCAGCGGTCTCCGGAACATGCGCACATCAACCCGGATAATCTCGAAATCCTGTTGAATCACCTCCGTTGTGCCGCGTTTGAGCTGCCAATTCGTGAAGATGAGCGCTTCGGTCCGCACGCGGTGAAAGAGCTGTGCCAATTTCTCGAGGAGACCGGATTCCTCCACCTTTCAGCGGGCGTGTGGCATTGGGCATCGGACACGTACCCGGCCGATGCAGTCAGTCTGCGTGCAGTGACGAGCGACAACTTCGTTGTGGTCGACATTACGGGCGATCACAAGGTGATCGCAGAAGTCTCGTTTGCCACAGCGCTGACCACGTTGCATGAGAAGGCGATTTATCTTCATGAGGCGCGGCAGTATCAAGTGGAGCGGTTCGACTACGAAGGTCGCAAGGCTTATGTAAGGCGCGTCGATTCTGACTACTTCACCGATGCCATCGACTACACGCAGGTGAAGGTGCTCGATACGTTTGACTCGAAGCCGGCGGGCTCGGCGCAGTGCGTGCATGGCGATGTGCGAGTGAACACGCAGGTGGTCGGGTGGAAGAAGGTGCGCTTTTGGACGCTCGAGAATGTCGGCTCGGGAAGGCTCTCGATGCCTGAGCAGGAGATGCATACAACGGCCTTTTGGCTGCATTTCCCGACGCAGTTCATGAACGCCTTTCAGGACTTATCGGCAACGGATCGGACGAGCGGGTTGACGGCGCTTGGCAATGCCATGCGCACGGTGGGCGCGCTGTTGTTAATGTGCGATCCACGAGATCTCGGTGTGGCGCTGACGGAGGATCCAGCGGATGGCCTCGAGAGGTTTGAGCCGAACCTGTACCTCTACGACATGTATCCGGGTGGCATCGGGCAGAGCGCACCCCTTTTCAAGCTCAGTCAGTCGCTGTTTGAACGAACGGCTGAGCTTGTCGGATCGTGCCCTTGTGAGGCCGGTTGTCCTAGTTGCGTGGGTCCCGTTGGGGAGGTCGGCGAACGAGGCAAGGAAGCCGCGCTGCGCTTCCTAGAGACTCTTAGGGCCGTCATGGGGCCCCCGGCGATCTCGGTTATGGAGCGACCACTCGCCTGATGACCTACAAGGAAGGTCCAAGTAAAGCAGGAGGCCTTTCAAGGCCTTCCTACTTCATCAGCTCGGCTTGATGCTCAATCCACCAGTTGCGCCAGAAAGAAATGAGCTCAGCCTCCTGCTCGGCCGGGCCGCTGCGAAATGCGAAATGTGCTATGGTTTCGGGCGTTCTGTATGGACTTGGCTTGCTGAATTGCAAATATTCCATGCTGACAACGTTCTCGGGCGTTTGCACCGGGCAGCCGTTGGCAAACGAAGACAATCCAAAAACGCCCTTCATACGTTCATCTGAGTCAGAGCTCTGCAACAGCCCAGCTAACATCGATAGAGCCTCTTTTGTGTGTATCGAAGCCAATGCACGAACTGCCGGTGCACGCAACTCGGCGAAGGTGGGATCAGCCGCGATAGCGGCAAGCTCCTTGACAGAATCAGGCGAGACGTCACGATATGAGTTGCGTAGGGAGTTCACGATGTCAACACGGCCAGGGTCGCTGCTGGCTGTCGGCCAAAGGCGGCTGAGATCTGAAAGCACGTTCTTCTGATTCTGCGCCAAACCAAGAGCCAAGCCTGCGATCTGGAATTGCGGATCGGGAGAACTCAAATAAGCGGAAGTGACTCTGCTCACTGCGGGAGTTCGTATGTTTTTCAAGAGCTCAACTATCATGGCTCGGCGCCAAGACCCTGCTTGTTCCGCTCCGGATGTGAACTCGATGATCGTGGCATCCAGTGGGGTCAAGCTCGCCTGAGATCCATAGCGCTCGGGCGGCGTCTCAGCCGCGGGAAGATACAGGTTCATCATCATGCCATCAGCGCCGTTTGCCGCCAACACATCCCAATCGCCTGAGCCGGTACGCTGGAGAAACCATATTCCCCGGATCGTCACGTTAATGGGCGAGTTAGGTTGATCTGTTATGACTAACCCGCGTCGCTTCCATGGGTGAGAAACGTGAGCCACTTTTAGGCTCTCGTCACCTTTGAGAACCCGCTCCATCGTCAAGTCGAATGAGACAAGCTCAGAGCTTTCCAAGCGCGTAGACATGGACGCAACCACGATGGCATGAGC
>DASQVJ010000372.1:0-5949 GCA_035640835.1 Bryobacteraceae bacterium | reverse complement strand
CGCCGGTGCCAGCGAGGAAGCTGGTGATGTTGAATCCGAGGTCGAAGCCGGGGCCTCCAAAGCAGTTGTAGCCGGGGCCTTCGTCTTGCTCATCGAGCTTGCGGGCTTGTCCTCTGGTATCGGCGTAAATGATCGTATGGTGGGTGAGGGCCCGGTTGCCGGGCGCAACTTGGACGGCTGTGATGTATTGATCGCTCTCGAGATTAGAGGGCACGACGAAGCAGCGGTAGACGTCCTTGGCGCGGGGCACTTCGAACGGCTCGGGCATGCTCACAACGAGGTCGGGTTCGCCAAGTTCCCATTTCGAGCGCTCGACGGCGTTAGGGGGCATGTCGGCGGGGTCGCCCTGGGGCGTTCCGGCGGCGATCCAGTTGAGGATGGTGACGCGCTCCTCGTCTTTCAGGCCGTAGTTGCCTTGGAAGGAACCGTGTCCGTCGACGGGCTTCCAGGGGGGCATGATGCGGTTTTCGATGACTCGTTGGATGTCGGCTGCCCAGGTGACGGCGTCTTCGTACGTCAAGAGCTCGAAGGGCGCGATGTCGTTGGGGCGGTGGCAATGCTGACACTTGGCCTGGATGATGGGTGCGACGTCTCGGGTAAACGTGGTCTCGGCGGCGAGGGGCAGCGCCGGGATAAGGCTGAGCAGGATCAGGGCGGGGCGGCGCATAGGCTTGGTCTATTATCGCCGGGGATGGTGGGTTCGGGGCGGCGAGTTTTGGCGGTCGAGGGGGACAGTTACCGTTCGCTGCTTTCTGCGTGCGAACGGGAGCGGATTGGCTACAGGATGAGGGTGGCGGCGGTTTATTTTTGGAGGGTGGCGATGGCTTGGGCTTCGGCGGATTTGCCTTCGCCAACGGGGCCGACTCGTTCGGCGGTTTTGAATTTGACCGACACGCGATCGAGGTCCAAATTCATGGCGTCGGCGAGGCTTTGGCGCATGGGGAGCCGGTAGTCTTTTAACTTGGGGCGTTGCAGGATCACCGTGCCGTCGACGTTCGTGATCTCATAGCCGGCGTCGCGGACGAGTTTGCAGGCGTGGCGTAGGAAAACAAGACTGTCGCAGCCCTTCCACTGAGCGTCCGAGTCCGGAAAGTGCATGCCAATGTCGCCGAGGGCCGCGGCGCCGAGCAGGGCATCGGTGATTGCGTGGCATAAGACGTCGGCGTCGGAATGGCCGTCCAGGCCAAATTCGCATTCGACCCGTACTCCACCCAGGATCAGCGGCCGGCCTTCAAGGATGCGGTGATTGTCCCAACCAAGACCCGTTCGGATCTCCATCAGGACGCTTTTGCTCCGGCGAGTTCGGAAGACAGGAATAACCGTGCAAGCTCGAGGTCGGCGGGTCGAGTGATCTTGATGTTGCGCTCACTGCCCGGGACGACGCTGACTTCGATCTCTTCCAATCTCTCCACCAGGCTGGACTCGTCGGTTCCAATGAAGCCGTCCTCACGTGCCTTCTGGAAAGCGTGACGGAGAAGATCCTGACGGAAAACCTGAGGCGTCTGCGCCAGGACAAGCCGTTCGCGCGTGAGCGTCTGGCGAATCTTGTTCAAGTGCACCAGCTTGACCGTGTCCACCGGGACGATGCCGACGATCGCGGCACCCGATTCGCTGGCTTCCTTGATCACCTTTTCGATCGTCTCGACATCAACGAATGGACGAACCGCGTCGTGGACGGCGACGATCTCCACGTCGGGGCTGATGGAGTGCAGAGCCTGTTCGACAGACTCCTGGCGGGTGTTGCCGCCGCTGACGAGCCGGATGGGAGCACTCGGAAAAAGCTTGGCGATGAGTTCGCCGGCCCACTCGATATCTTCGGCGCGGAGGGCGACCACGATTTCCGTCACCAGGCTGCAGCTGAGGAATTTTCGGATCGTGTGCGCCAGAATCGGTTGGCCATCGAGCAGGATGAATTGCTTGCGGCTCACACCCGATTTCTCGGGACTGCGGCTCATACGAGTCCCGAGGCCTGCAGCGGGAAGAATAACAGAGACCTTCATGTGCGGAACACCAGTTTATCGTGAAGAACGCCTCTCCGTTTAGACGGAGCCCTTCTGCAGTGTGGTGGCAGCCGGTGCGCCGGTCTCTCGGGTGGGGCGCTCGGCGGGAGGCTGCTTTTCGTAAACAGCATGCGCCCGCTCGTCGAAGCGTCCGAAAATCATTTTGCCCGCAGTGGTTTGGAGAACACTGGTGACCGCGATGTCGATGGTCTTCGAGATCATTTTGCGGGCGTTGTCGACGACCACCATGGTTCCATCGTCCAGGTAAGCGACGCCCTGGTTGTACTCCTTGCCTTCCTTCAGTACGAAGACGCGCATGGTCTCGCCAGGGAGGACGACCGGCTTGAGCGCGTTGGCCAGCTCGTTAATGTTTAAGATCTCGACGCCATGGAGCTGGGCAACCTTATTTAAATTGAAATCATTGGTCACCACTTTGGCGTGGAAAAGTTTCCCGAGTTGGACGAGCTTCATGTCTACGTCTTTAATTTGGGGAAAGTCGTCTTCGAGAATTCTTACCTGCAACTGAGGCATTTTCTGTAGACGCTGCAGAACGTCGAGACCTCGGCGGCCCCGGTTGCGCTTGAGGGAGTCGGCGGAATCGGCAACCAGTTGCAGCTCACGCAGGACGAAGTTCGGGATTGCGAGCACACCATCCAGGAACCCCGTCTCGGCGATGTCGGCGATACGTCCATCAATGATGACGCTGGTGTCCAGGATGTTGAGCTGGGCAGCGTCATCCGCTTTTTCGACCTTGCGTTCCGGGAGCATCGCGCCGAACGGAGAGGAGATGAGAGCCTCACCGCGCCGCAGGCCCAATGAGAAACCTGTGTACGCGAACAGGAAGAAGGCGAGAAGGAGAACAAACGTACGATTTGAGCCCGCCTCGAGTGCTCGGGCGAGTACGAATGAAGATAGAGCGGCTGCGACCAGGCCGCCGAGCATGCCGAGAGAGGCTCCGAGCAAGCGTGTATGAGGAAGGCGGCGAAGACCTTCGTCGAAGGCGAGAATCGCTAAACCACAAAAGACTCCCGCCGCTGCGGCGAGCGGAGGAGAGAGCGTAAAGGGCCGAATAGACAGGCCTAAAACACCCAGGGCGACAAGGAACAAGACGCGGAAGAAGTTGTTCAAAGGGTCACCCCCGCAGACCGGAGACGTCTCCGGTCTCGAGATGCCCGATAAGTCTAACGCAATGTCAATAGTAGTGCAAACAGAATGTAGTGATGTTGATAGCGGACTCGACGGGGAAAGGGAACTACAACGCCTTGGCTAATTCCTCGGCAAAGGCGCTCTGGGGACCGTTGTTGTCCCGACCGGGCCTCTTGTGTTTCTTGCCGCCGCGGTTGCGATTGCGGTCTCCGGCAGCCTGCTGCTGTTGTGCGGGTTGGCCTTGACCTCCGGGAACCGAAGGACGGTTGGCGGGGGCACCAGCTTGTTGCTGCTTTGATCTTGGGGGTTGTGCGGGATTTGCGCGTAGGAAGCGATCTTCGAGAGGAGCATTGTTGAAACGCCGGATGATGGCTTGCATCTCCTCTGCGTTCGGAGCCTCGATAAATGCGAATCCTTTTGATTCTTGCGTTTCTGGGTTGCGAATCACCTTGATGCTATCCGATACCAGGTTTTCCGATGTCAACCACGACTTGATATCATCGGCGGTCACCCAGGTCGGTAAGTGTCCGAGAAAAACGGTGAAGCTCATTCGATGGGCTGGTTCACTCCGTGGGGATCTTCTGGACCGTGGATGAGAGAGTGGTCCATGAAGGCATATTGATCGTAACACAAAGTCGCGGTAATCGCATAGTGGGTTATTCGGGCATTCGGAACAGAATTTTTTTCCTGCATGCGATTCAGCGATTTACCGGTCCACATCGAGCACGATGCGGCCCCTGGTTTCTCCTTTGAGTATCTGATCGGCGAGTTCGAAGACCTCGCTCAGAGGGCGCAGGCTCATGGAGGTGTGGAGACTCTCCTTCGGCAGATCGGTTCTCAAGCGGCTCCAGATGCGTTCGCGCTCTGGTTTATGGACGTGGACCGAATCGATGCCGAGAAGGTTCACACCCCGCAAAATGAACGGAAAAACCGTGGTTTCGAGCTTTGGGCCGCCGGCGAGCCCGCAGGCAGCGATGCTGCAGCCCGCGGCCACGCTTCGTATAACTCCGGCCAGCACCGCGCCGCCGACAGAATCGACCGCTCCGCCCCAGCGTTCAGATTCCAGAGGCTTGCCGGGATTGCCGAGCGTCGCTCGATCGATCACTTCCGAGGCTCCGAGGCTGCGCAGATAATCGCTCTCGTGCAGGCGACCCGTGGCGGCCGCAACTTTGTATCCGAGCCGGCTCAGGATCGCAATCGCGATGCTCCCGACACCTCCAGAGGCGCCCGTCACGAGGACTTCGCGATCGGAGGAGAGCCCGTGCTGCTCGAGAGCCATGACGCACTGCATGGCGGTGAAGCCGGCAGTGCCAACGGCCA
This sequence comes from Bryobacteraceae bacterium, assembly GCA_035640835.1. GTDB lineage: Bacteria > Acidobacteriota > Terriglobia > Bryobacterales > Bryobacteraceae > DASQVJ01. The sequence continues at coordinate 1,483 of DASQVJ010000372.1, read as the reverse complement.
TCGCCTCCTCTCGAGTGATGCCGTCCGGCAGGTGAACAATGTTTTTTGCGTCAAGGCGGCAATACTGCGCGTAACCGCCCCAGAGCGTCTCGGAGGTTCCGCAGCCCGTCACGACGACGGGATCGCCGGGCTTGAACTCAGGCGCTGAGGACTCCTCGACGGTCCCTGCCAAGTCGACGCCGGGAACCATCGGGTATTTTCGGACCACACCGGGTTTGCCCGCTACGGCCAGACCGTCCTTGTAATTGAGGCTCGAGTGCGAAACACGAATGAGGACCTCGCCTCGCGGCAGGGCATCTTTTTCGAGGTCCCGAAAGGCTCTGGTGACTTGGCCGTCAGCCGATTCGAGTAGGAGTGCGCGGAAGGTGGGCATCGGGATGGGAGTTAGAAGTCAGGAGTCGGCAATCAGGAGTCAGGAGTCAGAAGCCGGAATGGCCGGCGACACCAATACAAACTAGCGTCTCACGAGGCAAGGGCTCCGCCCTTGCTCTGGACTTTGGACATTTCGAAGGACTCAGGATTCGGTACGAGGTCGGCACTTTCCGAGAATAAGGCTTCCGAGGGGTTTACCGGAGGAAATGACGCCCGAGATATTCATTACCATGGTAATGTAAGGCATGGCCATTGGGCACTCAAAGGTGACCTCACAAGGGCAGATCTCTGTTCCGGCGGAGGTTCGAAAGCGACTGGGCGTCGGTCCCGGATCCACTCTGGTATGGGAGGAAGATGGCGATCGGATTGTAGTTCGCCGTTCCGGGCTGGTGAGTTCCGAGGATATTCATCGGGCTTTGTTCGCCGAACGTCAGCCTAAACCGAAGAGTCTTAAGCAGCTGAAGGAAGGGCTGCGCGACTATACCCGGAAGCGCCATGCGCGCGGTTGACACGAATGTTCTGGTGCGCCTGATCACGCGAGATGATCAGGACCAGACCGCTTCAGCTGAGAACTTTGTTTCAAAGGGCGCCTGGGTTTCCGCGATCGCGTTGACAGAGGCAATTTGGGCGTTGGCCAGTGTTTATGATGTCGGCTCGGCAGGTCAGGCCACTGCTGTCGAGATGCTGCTGAATCATAGGGACCTGACGATTCATGATCGGGAGATTGTTGCGGCTGCGCTCGCGCGGTTTCGCAGCAGACCAACTCTCGGATTTTCAGATTGCCTTATCCTCGAAATGGCGAGGAAAGCCGGACACCTGCCTTTGGGCACCTTCGATCGCAACCTGGGCAGAGTTGCTGGTGCTCAACGGCTCTGAGCTGGGATCGAACGTACCCACCTACGCAATGTATCAGGGACCGTCCCTCTCCACAATCGCGGTGAACTCGTTCCGCATGAGCCCAGCCTAACGCGCCGGTACTGGTGCCGCTACGAACGTCCTTGCGGTTGTGCCCGTGACACGGCGATTGCGGTAAAGATTCACGCCAAGACCCGGATTGGCGGCTGAAATGTCCAAACTCCAGGGCAAGGGCTCCGCAGTTGATATCCCTGCG
>DASQVJ010000371.1:0-2948 GCA_035640835.1 Bryobacteraceae bacterium | reverse complement strand
GTTGTATCCCCCTAAGTGTCCTGTCACATCCACTACCTCGCCGATGAAAAAAAGCCCCCGCACGGTGCGTGATTCCATCGATTTGGACGATAGCTCGGACGTATCGACACCTCCTCTTGTTACTTCGGCCTTTGCGAACCCTTCAGTACCGGCGGGCTTGACCTCCCAGGAGTGCAGCCGTCCTTCGAGCCGCTGTTCGTTTCCGTTGTTCAGCGCGAGCCAGCGGTCGGCAAAACGTTGCGGCAGGTATGCCGACAACATCGTCTTGAGGCTCGAGCGATCGCCGCGACGCCTCCGCTCCTCTATCTCATCGACGAAACGCACGCCAGGCAGCAGGTCCAGTTGAATACTTTCTCCTGGCGACCAGTACGAAGAGGCTTGCAGTATGGCTGGTCCGCTGAGCCCCTTGTGCGTGAACAGCATCTTTTCCCGGAATCGTCCAGCGCCGGCCGTTGCGACCACCTCTGCCGAAACTCCCGAAAGCTCACCGTACTGCTCGAGCTCCGCCGGTGCGAAGGTAATTGGTACTAGTGCTGGACGAGGTTTTATCACTTTGCAACCGAACTGTTCAGCCACTCGATACCCGAACGGAGTCGCGCCGATCTTCGGAATCGAGAGTCCTCCGGTGGCAATCACCAACCGCGTGCCCTCGAATCGACCGGCCGATGTTTCGACCGCAAAGACATCAGCCTTGCCGACCGACGTAATCGAAGCGTTCAGAACTAATCGCACGCGCCCGGCGTTGCACTCCGCCAGGAGCATCGACACGATCTGCCTGGCCGATCCATCGCAAAACAGCTGGCCAAGCTTCTTCTCGTGCCACGCGATGCGGTGCTTGTCCACCAGGGCGATAAAGTCCTGCGGTGTGTAGCGAGCCAGGGCAGACTTCGCGAAGTGTGGGTTTTCGGATAGGAAATTGCCGGCCGAGGTACTAGCGTTGGTGAAGTTGCATCGGCCGCCGCCCGAGATCAGGATTTTCTTGCCCGGCTCCGAGTTGTGCTCCAGGAGCACGACAGACAGACCTCGCTTGCCTGCTTCGGCGGCACACATCAGCCCTGCGGCTCCGGCGCCGATGACCAACACGTCAGAATGCATTCAGGGAAACTCTTAGAGTAGCCCGGAACAATCGACTTCTAATATTCGTAAGCATCCTAAGGAGGTCGTTCTGGATGGATCGTCGCAGTTGGCTGACCGTGATGGCCCTTGGATTCGCTCTCGCCTGTAATGAGCGAGGAGGATTCGAGGGTACGCCCAAAGAAGAGAGCGTCCACATCGATCTCGATAAGGTTGAGATGGTTACGGCGGAGTTTCGCCAGGCCGCGGGCGAGATGGAGGTGGAGGGAGGCTCACAGAAGCTGCTCGAAGCCAGGTTCCGGTATCGGGATCCTTCCTGGAAACCAAAGGTACAGTACAGCTCGTCTGGATTTCGTGGGCGTCTGAGTGTGGAGCAACAAGCTTCTAAGTCGGCCCACGGCGGTCAGAACTCGGAATGGAAATTGAGGCTGAACGAAACTGTACCGATCGATATTAAGGTGCACGCGGGTGCAACCGAGGCCAAACTGAACCTTGCTTCACTGAACCTGCGCGGAGTCGAGGTGCATGCGGGAGTCGGCCAGATCACAGTCGATCTCCGCGGCCAGCCGGTGCGCGACTACAACGTCGATATTCGGGGCGGGGTTGGTCAAGCGACCGTGTACTTGCCGAAGAGAGTAAACGTGATTGCGCAAGCTCACGGAGGGATCGGCACCATCAACGTTTCTGGATTGTCCAAAGACGGCGATCGATGGGTTCGAAGGGTAAGTGAGATTGGGGTTCCGACCGTGCGGGTAGACGTCAGAGGCGGGATTGGGGAGATTAGGCTAGTAGGGGAATGAGAATCGCGGTTTCCTTTTTGCTGATGAGCGGGCTCGTGGTGACGCCAGCGGACGCGCAAAGCCGCCGCACCACGAAGTCTTCGGCTCGAAGTGCGCCCGCCAAATCAGCCCCCTCCGAAAATGCCGCGCAAGCCTGGCCGATCGCGAGCCTCACGGTTCGCGGCAATCAACTTTACGATTCCGCGACGATCCTCAAGGTTGCCGGGTTGAAGATCGGCCAGAAGGTCGGCAAGGACCAATTCGATGCCGCCCGTGACCGGCTGCTGGCAACAGGAGCCTTCACGTCCGTTGGCTACGAGTTCAAGCCGGCTGGAAACGCGGGCTTTGCCGCCACCTTCGATGTCGCCGAGATCCAGCAGGCCTATCCCTGGCGTTTCGATAGCGTCAAGGCGGATGAAGCGAAGCTGCGCGCGAAGGTCATCGCCGCCGAGCCTTTATTTACGAAGGTCATGCCGGGCACCGACGTGGTGATCAAGCGCGTCACTGCCGTTGTCGAGGAAGGTCTTAAGGAACAGGGCCAACCGGAACCGATCCTGGGACGAGTGTCTGACGAGAGCGGCGGAGATCTGCAAGTTGTCTTCAGGCCCTCGACGCTGCCCTCGGTGGCGGAGGTCAAATTCACCGGCAATCAGCTCTTCCCGACCGCCCAGCTACAGACTACGATCGCAAGTACAGCTGTCGGCAGCGTTTGGACCGAAAAGCGCTTTCGCGAGATTCTCGACCTGACGATCCGCCCACTGTACGAGACCCGAGGCCGGGTCCGAGTTGCCTTTCCAAAGCTCTCGGTCGAGCCTGCCAAGGACGTGAAGGGTCTCGTGGTCACCGTCGATATCGATGAAGGCGGTGAGTACGAGCTTTCGGACGTGGTGGTCGAGGGCACGGCAAACTCGAGCCGGTTGGTCAAAGAATCGGGTCTGAAGACGGGTGCCACCTTCGACGGCAAAGCGGTGCAGGAAGGCATCCGGCGAGTGGTCCTAGCCGTTCAGGATCGCGGCTATATCAACGCTACAGCGACTTCCGACCGCACCATCGACGACAAGGAAAAGAAGGTGAAGCTGGCGATTAAGGTGTCGC
>DASQVJ010000370.1:0-6037 GCA_035640835.1 Bryobacteraceae bacterium | reverse complement strand
TACCCGTCCTGGCCATCGCGGCACAAATCCCCAGCGCGGAAATCGGGAGTGGATATTTTCAGGAGACTCACCCTGAGCATCTCTTCGCGCAGTGCAGCCATTACTGTGAGCTGGTATCCCACCCTGAGCAGATGCCCCGGGTGCTCGAGATTGCCATGCAGACTGCGATCTCGCGGCGGGGTGTTGCAGTGGTCGCCCTGCCCGGCGACATCGCTCTGCGAAATGCCGTTGAGCAGGCGCCGCGACTGCGTTTCTCGGAGCCACGGCCCACGGTACGTCCCTCCGATGACGAAATCAACCTGCTCGCGGATGTCCTGAATCGCTCCAAAAACATAACGATTCTCGGCGGGGCCGGATGTGCCGGCGCTCATGACGAACTGATTGAGCTCGCAGGCAAGCTGCAAGCTCCCGTCGTGCACGCGATGCGTGGGAAGGAGTTCATCGAGTACGACAATCCGTTCGATGTGGGCATGACCGGTTTGCTCGGATTCTCCTCCGGCTATCAGGCGATGATGAACGCCGACCTCCTGCTCATGATTGGAACGGACTTCCCGTACCAACAGTTCTTTCCTAAGAAGGCAACGGTTGTACAGATCGACCTTCGAGGTGAACAGCTCGGACGGCGAACAAAGGTTGACTTCGGCTTTGTTGGGGATACAAAGAGTACGCTGCGAGCCCTTTTGCCAAAGCTCGAGCAAAACAAAAATCAGGGACATCTCAAAGAGGCAGTCGAGCACTACAGAAAGGCTCGTAAGGGCCTCGACGAGCTTGCGACTGGGAAGCCCGGCAGCAAACCCATCCACCCCCAGTACGTCGCACGCGTAATTGATGAACTCGCGGCCGAGGACGCCGTTTTCACCTGTGACGTAGGAACTCCGACGATTTGGGCCGCACGCTACCTCAGGATGAATGGGAAACGAAGGCTCATCGGTTCCTTCACCCACGGGTCGATGGCCAATGCGTTGCCTCAGGCTATCGGCGCACAGGTCAGTCATCCCGGGCGCCAGGTGATCTCGATGTCCGGCGATGGCGGCCTCGCGATGCTCATGGGCGGTCTGCTCACGCTTGGGCAACACCAGTTGCCAGTGAAGCTGGTTGTCTTCAAGAACGATTCTCTTGCCTTCGTGGAATTGGAGATGAAGGCAGCGGGCATTCTCGACTTCGCAACAAGTCTCCACAATCCGGATTTCGCAAAGATTGCAGAAGGAGCGGGCCTTCTCGGGCTCAGGGCGGAAACCGCGGACCAGGTGGAGCCGATGATTGCGGAAGCTCTCAAGCACGACGGTCCTGCATTGGTGGAGGTCCTCGTGTCGCGGCAGGAACTCTCGATGCCGCCGACGATTACCTTGGAGCAGGCCAAGGGCTTCAGCCTCTTCATGATGAAGGCAGTCCTCAGCGGACGCGGCGACGAAATCATCGATCTGGCACGCGTCAATCTCCTGCGTAAATAAGTCCCAAAGCGCTCAATGGAAAAAAGAAGGAAACAAACAAAATGGCCACATTAGAAACACTCCCCTTGTCAGGGACCGCGGATATTGCTCGGGCGATGCGTCTCCTCGAGACTCCATTGCTCAATAAAGGCACGGCCTTTACCGAGGAGGAGCGGGCCGCCTTTGGCTTGCATGGGCTTCTTCCACCGCACATCGAATCGCTCGATGTGCAGGCCGTCCGTGCTTATGAAGCTTTCGAAAGCAAAACCAGCGACATCGAGCGGCACATTTACCTGCGAGCATTGCAAGACACGAACGAGGTGCTCTTTTACAAGCTTCTTCTCGACCACATCGAGGAGTTGATGCCCATTGTTTACACGCCGACGGTCGGGCTGGCGTGTGAGCAGTTCAGCCATATCTATCGGCGGCCCCGTGGGCTTTTCATCTCTTACCCTTTGCGTAACTCTATCGCGTCGATCTTACGAAACCGCCCGAATAAGGACATCGATGTGATCGTCGTGACCGACGGAGAGCGGATCCTGGGCATCGGCGACCAGGGCGCAGGCGGCCTCGGAATACCGATCGGAAAGCTTTCGCTGTACACCCTGGTCGGTGGCATCCATCCGGAGCGAACACTACCGATCGTGCTTGATGTAGGGACCAACAACACGGAAAGGCTCAACGATCCCGAGTACCTCGGCTGGCGTCACGAACGGATCACTGGGCAGGAGTACTTCGATTTCATCGATCAGTTCGTGCAAGCCGTGAAGGAGGAGCTTCCCGAAACCTGCCTGCAGTGGGAAGATTTCGCGACGCCTCACGCTCGGCCTATTCTCCAGCGCTATCGCGATCAGTTGCTGACCTTCAACGACGACATCCAGGGAACACAGGCTGTCGCCCTCGGAGCCGTCCTGGGCGCAATCCAGGTGACGGGAAAGAACATGAAGGAGCAGCAGATTGTCATGTTGGGCGCAGGCTCAGCCGGCATTGGTGTCGCTGACGGCCTTCGCGCGGCAATGAAAGGAGCAGGGTTGTCGGAAGAGGAAGCGCGCAGCCGCTTCTTCCTCATTGACAGAGATGGCCTGCTTCACTCCGGCCGAAAAGATCTTACGCCGGAACAGAACGTTTACGCCCAACCGGAGGGCCGCATTTCAGGATGGCCTCACACTGCTGATGGACACATCGGTCTTGCCGACGTGATTAGCAAAGTCAATGCGACAATCCTTATCGGTCTTTCAAGCGTTACTGGCGCTTTTTCGGAAGCCATTGTCCGTGAAATGGCTCGTAAGGTCGAGCGGCCCATTATCTTCCCGCTCTCCAATCCGACGAGCAGGTCCGAAGCCAAGGCCGAGGACTTGATTCGTTGGACCGACGGGCGTGCGCTCGTAGCCACAGGCTCTCCCTTTGACCCTGTCAGCTACGACGGGCGCAAGATTACGATTGCGCAATCCAACAACGTCTACATTTTCCCGGCAATCGGACTAGCCGTTGTAGCCGCTCGTGCTCGCCGAGTAACGGACGCGATGATGCTGGTGGCGGCTCGAGCACTGGGCGCAAACTCGCCTGCCTTGAAAGACGCTTCCGCATCCCTGTTGCCTCCACTCACGGACATCAGGAGAGTGGCCGCGGAAATCGCGATCGCCGTTGGCATGCAGGCGCAACAAGACGGAGTTGCTCCCAAGGTGTCGGAGACTGAGCTTCGACGGCGTGTCGCGGCAGCGCAGTGGACTCCAGTGTACCCGTCGCTAGTTCCCCGAAAGGTTTAGGAGGAAGCGAACTTCTGTCGAAGGCGGACGATTCGCATGCCGACACCGACTCCAGCGAGGACCCGTCGCATCGTTGGGGCGCTCGTGCTGCTCATGAGCGCCTCCGCTCGAGCGCAAACTCCGAATGATGTCGCCCCTTGCCCAAAGCCACAGCCGGGTCTACCGAAGCTGACTTATGACGAGAATGCGGAGTATCTCGCGAGACCCGAGTGTCGAACGGGATTTCTCGATAACGTCCAGTTCATTCCGCTTGACGAACGTCAGACGGACTATCTCTCGGTCGGCTTCTGGATTCGTGAGCGCGGCACGCTTTACACTAACCCATTTTGGGGAGCATCACCCATTGCGGGCAACCCATTTATGCAGCAGCGATACATGCTGCATGCGGACCTGCATCTGCGTGAGCGCTTCCGCTTCTTCGTTGAGCTTGCAAGCAGCTTGGAAAACAACGCCGGAGACCCCACCCCCGGCCTCGCCAAAGAAAAGCTGTACCTACATGAAGGCTTCTTCGACATCGGTCTTTGGAAGTCCGGCCGCGACAGCGTCAAGTTGCGAGGGGGACGATACGAGATGATACTCGGATCAGAAGATTTCGTTTCGACCCGGGATGGCCGCAATATCCGGCGCAGTTTCACCGGGGGCCAGCTTACGTTGGTGAAGGCGAACTGGAATGTTGATCTGTTTGCTCTCAGACCGACTCTAGACACTAGGGGTTATTTCGATGACCCACCCAACTCTGGCCAGTCCTTCTGGGGCGTCTATGGAACCCATCCGCTTAAACCTTTGCCGGGCGGAAAGATCGACGTCTATTACCTGGGAATCGACATCCTTAATAGCGCCTTCGACGGCAAAGGGGTGAGCCGCGAACTGAGGCATACTGTCGGCACGCGGCTTTGGGGGAGCACCGACAAGTGGGATTACACGTGGGACTTTACGGGTCAGTGGGGCAGTTTTAGGGAGAAGACTCCCATTCGCGCGTGGGCTATTCAAACGGATACAGGCTATCGAGCCTACTCACTGCCCTCGACGCCAAGGTTTGGGGTTCGAGCGGCTTCTTTCAGCGGTAATCAGAATCCCAACAGCCACACTCTGCGCACATTTAACTCGTTATTCGAGCGAGGCCCGTATTACAGCTACGCGGAGCTCTTCGCCAGGCGGAACTTGATTGCGTTGCAGCCACAGGCGACCTTTCACCTGCCAAAGTCCGTCTCTGTGATACTCAACCCCGCCTTCTTCTGGCGACAGAGCACGAACGACGGTCTATATGCCATTGGCAACACGGTAGAGATTTCGGGTTTGAGGAGCAGCGCACGCTACGTCACAACGCAGGCTAGTGTGCAACTGGATTGGCAGATCAACCGCCACCTGAGGTTTTTCTCGGAGTTCGCCGACTTCTTTCCAGGCGACTTCATAAAGCAAGCCACGCCCGGTCGGACCCTGAACTATTGGACCTCGTGGCTCGACATCAGGTATTGACCCAATGATCTACGAAACGTTCTGCGATCGTTAGACCGCCTGGATCAGGGAGGCAGTCCGATTCATGGGTTCGCCGGCAGGCGATGACCCGTCCACCCGGAGAAGAAGTATGAGTAAACCTTGGAAGGTAGTTATCGTCGGAGGTGGTTTCGGCGGCCTCTCTGCTGCCCAACACCTCAAATCGAACCTGGTTGACGTAACCCTGGTCGATCGGCACAACTATCACCTTTTCCAGCCCCTGCTCTACCAGGTTGCAACTGGATCCCTGTCACCGGGACAGATCGCATCGCCGCTTCGCAGCGTGTTGAGCAAACAAAAGAACACCCGCGTGTGGCTCGGCAACGTTGTAGATGTTGATCCCGACGCAAAACGCGTGCTCCTGGCCGACGGGGCCACTATCCCTTACGATTCATTGATCGTTGCTGCCGGCTCGGAGACCTCCTACTTCGGACACGACGACTGGCACGAATGGGCACCCGGCCTGAAGAGCGTCGAAGAAGCCATTACTATACGGCACAAGATTCTGTATGCATTCGAAGTGGCCGAGCGCATCTCCGATCCCGAGCAGCGCCGTGCCTGGCTAAGGTTCGTCATTGTTGGAGCGGGCCCAACCGGCGTGGAACTGGCCGGCGCACTTGGCGAGATCGCGCGGCAAACGCTGAAGAACGACTTCCGTTCCATACGCCCGGAAGAAGCACACATCATCCTGCTGGATGCAGCGCCGCGTGTGCTGATGAGTTTTCCGGAAGACCTTGCCGAAAGCGCAACCCGCTCGCTTGGCAAGCTCGGCGTTGAGGTCAAGTGCGGCTGGATGGTTCAGCACGTCGACCAGGAGGGCTTGACGGTTCAATCTGACGGGCGAATCGAGACGATCGCCGCAAAAACGGTGGTTTGGGCTGGTGGCATCACTGGATCACCGCTGGGCAAAGTTCTGGCGAGCCGCACCAAAGCTGAGACTGACAAGGGAGGACGAATCAAGGTCAAACCCGACCTGACCATTCCAAGCTATCCAGACGTCTACGTGATTGGCGATCTCGCTTCAATCACGGACCCCAAAGGCAATCCCTTGCCCGGATTGGCCCAGGTCGCGATGCAGGGAGGAAGCTATGCAGCAAAGGCGATCCTGCGCAAAGTCAATAACCAGCCGGAACTCCCTCCGTTTCACTACTTAGATAAAGGCTCGTTAGCGGTGATCGGGCGTGCGGCCGCGGTAGCCGATGCATTTGGTGTCCACATGTCCGGGTTCCTGGCCTGGCTGGTTTGGGTGTTCATCCACCTGATGTACATCGTTACCTTCCAGAATCGGATACTCGTTTTCGTTCAGTGGGCGATCCAGGACGTGACATTTAGTCGCGGTGCCCGGTT
>DASQVJ010000369.1:0-9507 GCA_035640835.1 Bryobacteraceae bacterium | reverse complement strand
GTTCGGCGAGTTTCCACCAGTCGTCTGTGTCCTTTACTTTGTAGCTGACACTTCCTGCAGGAACGTACTTCAGGTTGGGCGCTGCCGGGGCTTTGCAGCAGCCCGGTAACAGCATCGCAACAGCTGGATCTGTGGGCAATTCTTCGAGACCTCCGATGGCCGAGTGAAATGGCAACGATTTTATCACCGTGACGTCGTACCACCGCCCATACAGCGAACCCGCCTCTTCCGGCAATCGACTCTGATATGCTCAACCCTTACCGGAGGTCCGTCCATGTCGCATACCACTCGTCGTGTTTTCCTCGCGGCTGCTGCCAGCGCCCCAGCGATTTTTGCTACTGACAAATCGGGCTCGAAAAACCCGATCTTGGGTGAAGGCGCCCATCAATACGAGGCCATCCATGACTGGGGTGAACTGCCCGCCAACATCAAGTACGGCAACACCCACGGCATCATTGAAGACTCCAACGGATTCCTCTACGTCCACCACACCGTACACGACACCAGCGACAGTAACGACACCATGGTCGTATTCGACCCCAAGGGCAAGTTCGTGAAATCATGGGGGGCGGAGTTCAAGAAGGGTGCCCACGGCCTGCAGTTCCGAAAAGAAGGCAAGCAGGACTTCCTGTATCTGTGCGATACGCGTCGAGCTGTCGTTGCCAAATACTCCACCAACGGTGAGAAGGTTTGGGAGGTAGTGGGACCGCCAAAAGATATCCCGGAGTACGCACCTGCAGCAGACGGCAAGCCGAAGAAGTACAGCCCGACGAACCTCGACATCGCACCCAATGGCGACGTCTATGTAGGCGACGGGTACGGTTCAAGCTACATCAACGTCTACAACAGCAAAGGCGAATATAAGTTCACCTTCGGCGGCGTCGGCTCTGAGGCAGGCAAGCTGAACTGCCCACATGGCATCACCATCGACACTCGCACCAAGGACCCGGTTGTGATCGTCGCAGATCGCACGAACAAACGCTTGCAGCGCTTCACGCTGGAGGGTAAACACATCGATTTCGTGAATGGTGTCAGTTCGCCCTGTCATTTCAACGAGCGAAAGGGATTGATGGTGATTCCGGATCTCGACGCGCGCGTCACACTGCTCGACAAGAACAACAAGGTAATCACGCACCTCGGCGCAGCGGAAGACCCCAAAGCTGCACGCACCCTCCGCACCCAAGCTCGCACGGCATTTGTGCCCGGTAAGTTCATTTGTCCTCACGGCGCCTGCTTCGACCACAAGGGCAACATTTTCGTGACCGAGTGGGTCGAAGTCGGACGAGTTACGAAGTTGCGCAAAGTCTAATGCGGCTCATCACAGTTCTCCTCCTTGTGGGTTCGGCGGGGTTATTCTCCGCCGAACCCGGTTTCCAACCTCTGTTCAACGGGAAAGATCTCAGCGGCTGGACCCTGCTAGGCGGCAAAGGCTCGGGCTACGGGGTCCACGACGGCGCTATCGTGTGCGAGCGCAACGGCGGAGGCAATCTTCTCACCAACGCCGAGTACTCGGACTTCATTCTTCGATTCGAGTTTCGAACCGAGCCGGGAGGCAACAACGGCGTCGGTATTCGCGCACCTCTCAGCGCCAAGGACATCGCCTATCAAGGCATGGAAATTCAGATTCTCGACCACGGGCACAAGAAATACGAAGGCTGGTTGCAGCCTTGGCAGCGACATGGGTCCATCTACAACGTCGTCGCAGCGAAACCGGCGCCTTTGAAGCCTGCCGGCCAATGGAACGAGCAAGAGATTATCGCGGACAAGCGTCACATCGTGGTCAAGGTGAATGGCGAGACGGTGGTGGACGCGAACCTCGACGACGTCAAAGATCCTGAGATTCTGAAGAAGCACCCCGGTATCCTGCGCCCCTCAGGTCACATCGGCTTTCTAGGGCATGGGGACGAAGTTGCCTTTCGCAACATCCGCATCAAGCCTCTGAACCAATAATGAGTCAACCTCGAATTCTGACGACGACTGTCGGTTCCTACCCGACGCCTGACTGGCTTGTAGCCTTGCCTAGTGAACAAGCCAGGATGGATGCAACACGGGTTGTTTTTGACATTCAACGCCAAGCCGGAATTGACCTGCCCACCGACGGTGAACTCTACCGCTTCGACATCAATCATCCCGACACGAACGGCATGATCGATTACTTCATCAGTCCAATGGAAGGTATTCGAACGGCCTTGGGTCGCCGCGATGGAGAGGCATTCGCGCGCAAACAGGAGATGGGTTTTCGCCGCAAGCCCGCCGGCGTCGTTACCGGTCCCATCCGAGAAGGTTCACTCAACCTGCTGGCCGATTGCAGTCTCGCTGCGTCGGTATCTCGTGGCGCGTTCAAGTTCACAGTAACCAGCCCTTTCATGCTGGCCCGAACATTGCTCGACCTCCACTACAACGACTTCGAGGCACTAACGATGGCCATCGCCGAAGTGCTTGCGGCTCAAGTACAGGGACTCCCTTGCGCTTGCGTTCAAGTGGATGAAGCCAACATACCTGGACATCCCGAATACGGCCCGCTTGCCGCCAAGGCCATCAATTGTGTGCTCGACCAAGTGCATTCCAGGCGTGCCGTTCACCTTTGTTTTGGGAACTATGGCGGTCAAACGATTCAGAAGGGCCACTGGAGTCAGCTGATCCAATTCCTCAATGCCCTTCACGCCGACCACGTCATCCTGGAACTCGCGCATCGCCCTGTTGAAGATATCGATGCGTTGAAGGAAGTCGGCTGTCACATCAAGCTGGGCGTCGGTGTAGTCGACGTCAAGATCAATCGCGTCGAAACACCCGGCGAAATTGCCGCTTCCCTCGATCGAATCGAAGCCACACTGGGACAAGACCGCCTGGGTTGGATCCACCCGGACTGCGGCTTTTGGATGCTGAGACGTTCAATTGCCGATCGCAAGATGGAGGCGATGGTTCGTGGCCGCGACCTCTACCTCGGGCGGTAAAGGCTCGCTCTGGCCGTCTGAGGCTTCCAATTTCCGCGATCCAGCTACGGGCGCCCTGACGCGTCAGCTCACGAATCACCCTTCGATCAACCACCCCACGTACTTCCTGCAGAGCTCGTTCTTAAGCGACGACTCCGGCGTCATCTTCACCTCTTACCGAACGGGCTCCGCCCAACTGTTCGTCGCCAGCTATCCCGAAGGTGCCATTCGCCAGCTAACGGATGGACAGCCGATTCACCCTTTCTCGCCCGCGCTGTCATGTTCCGGAGATCGCATCTACTTCGTGCGTAAAGGCAGCATCTGGTCGATCGATCTGACGCGCCTCAATGAGAAGCTCGTAGTCGACTTCGAGAATGCTCAGCTTGGCGAATGTTCGATTTCTGAGGATGGCGAATGGCTGACCGCGGCGATCAAGCAGAACGGTCGCTCAGGCCTGGTGACCGGCCGCAGCAACGGACGCGATTGGCGTTTCATCCCTTTCGGGCGAACGGTAATTCATCCGCAGTTCCACCCGCTCGAGCCCGAGTGGCTCATCTTCTCTGGCGACCCCGCTCCAAGAATGTTTCGCGTTCGTGTTGACGGCTCCGGAATGGAGTGCCTCCACGAGCACGGCAATGACGAGTTCATCGTGCACGAAACATTCTTGGGACAGACCGGGAATATCGTCTTCACCGTCTGGCCGTACCGCCTCTGCACACTCGACTGGACCTCCCGCGACATCCGCACGATCATCGACTTCAACGCGTGGCACATCGCCCCCAATCGGGCCGGAACACAGGTCCTCTGCGACACCAATCACCCGGACCGAGGTCTGCACCTGATCGATGTCGCAACTGGCGCGGCGAGGCAGATCGGCCTCTCGGCAGCCAGCAGCGGCGGATCGCAATGGAGAACTTCTCGTTACGCCCTGGCCGAAGATTTCGCAGCCGCCCGCAGCTCAGCGAAACAGGAATCCCTTAGCTGGATGGAAACCGCAACGGACACAGTCTACGGCCCGCAGTGGACGCACCCTCATCCGTCGTTTTCTCGGGGCGAAACGAAAGTGGCCTATGCGAGCGATCGCACAGGCCACACTCAGGTCTACGTTTTGGAGCTTTACCAAGTTTATGGATAAGGTCAACATTCACGAGAAGCTCGCATTGATCAACGACCATTGGAATCCCCGCATCGCTGGCGAACTCAACGGCCAGCATGTGAAGCTCGTCAAGTTTCAAGGCGAGTTCGTCTGGCACGATCATGCTAACGAGGACGAGCTATTCCTCGTCATTCGAGGAAGCTTCCGCATGGAGTTCCGCGACCGCTCGGTCACACTCAACGAAGGCGATTTCCTCATCGTGCCCCGGGGCGTCGAGCATCGGCCGGTCGCGGAGAGCGAGGTTGAGGTCATGCTCTTCGAGCCTGCGGAGATCAAACACACTGGCGAAGTCGAATCGAATCTTACGGTTCGGCAGTTTGAGCGAATTTGACGAAACGAAGCCAAACCGCTCCGGAATTCAATATACTGGCCTGCCATGAGACTTCCGCTCATTGTCTGTCTAGCAGGTGTGTTGCTGTTTGCCGAGGAGGCAGGGTGGTTCCCTCACGAAGGCGGACTGCTCAAGTACCGCGTCAACATCCGGTTCGGCGAAGAGCCCGACACCATGCCGGATGGATGGAAGTTTGGCCGTGTTTCCGCCGTGGCCGTGAATAGCCGGGGCGAGGTGTTCGTTTTCCATCGAGGGCCTAAGGCTGATCCCATTGTCGTTTTCGACGGCAAGGGCAAGTATCTGCGCTCCTGGGGCAAAGGCATGTTCGGCAACCCGCATGGACTGCGCGTCGACCCCGACGACAATGTTTGGATCACTGACAACGGCGATCACCAGGTCATGAAGTTCTCGCCCAAAGGCGAGCTGCTGCTGACGCTCGGAATCAAGAAGCAGCAGGGCGCGGATGACAAGACCTTCTACCGCCCGACTGACATCGCCTTCCACCCAAAGACTCGCGATGTCTACGTTTCGGACGGCTACGGCAACTCCCGCGTAGTGCGCTTCTCGAAGGACGGGAAGTACCGCTCTACCTGGGGCACGAAGGGCGCCGGTCCGGGACAGTTCAATACACCGCACTCGATTGCGATCGATTCTCAAGGGCTCGTGTACGTCAGTGACCGGGAGAATAACCGCATTCAGATCTTCGATGCCGAAGGCAAGTTTCTCCGCCAGTGGACACACCTGGGAGCGACGCAGAACATCTTCATCACTCCCGAAGACCAGATGTGGATCATCACGCACCGCAACAACATCGAGAACCTGACGTACGATACGCTCGCCGGTCGGATCATGAAAATCGATCTGAAGACCGGCCGGATCCTCGGCGCGATGGAAAGCCCTGGCCATTGGATCCACGCTGCGCCTTCAGGCGAGATCTTTATTGGAAGCCTCACTGGGAACGTATTCCGCTGGTATCCAGGTTGGCTCTCCCGAGGTCTTGGTGCTGAGGAAGGCCTCAAGCCCGCGAATTAGAGATATCAAGCATGAATGTCCGGAAGCGA
Source organism: Bryobacteraceae bacterium (assembly GCA_035640835.1). Taxonomy (GTDB): domain Bacteria; phylum Acidobacteriota; class Terriglobia; order Bryobacterales; family Bryobacteraceae; genus DASQVJ01. The sequence goes on along the minus strand of DASQVJ010000369.1, from coordinate 4,026 downwards.
CAGATGGAAGCGCTCGCCGATGCTAATCGACGCGCGTCTCAAAATGAACTCAAAGAGCACATTCGCGCTTTTGCCCCGAGGCTGGCGGCAGTCGCAGGCGAATCGGGGTTAGAGGCATACGTCTCGAAGATGCAGGACCGGGCGAATTCTTACGCTCTATACCGTGTGGAGCCTGTACGCTTTTTCATCGATGCAGGATGCGTTCTTGGTCACGAATTTCATCGTGACCCTCAATATCCATGGGCAGCGGGAGTGTTAGCAGACCCGGAGTTGCAAGAGGAAGATCAGCGTGCGCGCATCCTTGCGGATCACTTGTTCGACTACATGAACATGGTGTGCGGTCCGAAGAACGAATACGCTGTGCGCGCGCTTCAGAACCTGAGCAATCGCTGTCAGGAACATTTCGAGCAGTTGCCCATCCTCGATCGAAATAGCGCGCTCGGGTGGATGCGTGAGATCTACCCGGAGAAGTTTTCCTACGTTGGATCGAGCAGCTTGTCGCGTCTATTCGACGGCGCGATGCAGCTGAGCAGCACTCTTGCCCCCGGGGTTGGGCAGGCACCAACGTTAACGGGAGTGCTGATTGTCGCGATTGGTGCAGGCGCCTTTGACGACCCTTTGTATCCCTGGATCTCAGGGGTGTTCCGCGACCCACATTTGCCGAACGCGCAGGCCCGCTTCGGACGGCTCTATAGCCGAGCCCGAACATGGTTGCAGCACGTACTTGAGCACCTGAAAGGGGGCGACGAACGTGCCTAAAGACAAGCCCAAGCCCCCCGTTCCAGGTTCAGAGACGGCTGGGACTCCTTCCTCCTGTCCAGCCGATGAAACGAAGACAACAGCCAATCGGATCGACATCGTTTTTGACCCTGATAAGTCGACCAAGGTTAAGAAGTGCGACAAGATTGTGCACGTGCAGTTCGTACGCCGGTACGGCGACGGCAAGGTTATCAAAGCGAGCGAGTTTTCGAGTGCACTTAGTCACAAGGATGCTGATACGACCGCCGATGGCTGGAGCATCGATTCCCTAGCCTCCGAAACAACTCCGGACTACCAACAAGGCACCGGAGATGGGAAGAAAAATGGTGGCACGACGAAGGCAACTATGACGGACGCTCCGAAGACCGGTGGGGGCGACAAGGGCTTTTACAATGCTGGGACCAACCCGACCGGCTGGAAGACGCATCGGAAGGAATTCTACGCTTTTGCTTACTGCATGAAGGGACCCGATTGTGGCACTTGGTACGAAGGAGTGCATTGGGAGTACACGAAGTCATGGGAAGATCAGCGAGACGGAAAACTAGGCTCATCCACCATCCTTAACAAAAATGTGCAACCCCCGCCAGACAAGGGGTTAATCGAAGCGTTCGATAAATTCAATAAAAACAAGGGATTCGAGCCATGCAAGCCGTAAGATGGGCCTTGCTTGTCACATGTCTGGTGAGTCAGCTAGTGTGTGCTCAAAGAAAGGAGGGACGAGTGCAAGGTGAGATTTGGAACGCAACTGATGAGCAACTGCAGTCGGCACAGGCTAAATTGACCTACCTCGGCGAGCAGGAAAAACCCATTCCCACGATCGTTTTCGCAGTGGAAGGACACACACCGGTGATGGTTCGGTTCTTGAACGTGCAAAGCTCGAAGAGGCCATACGACAACGATGAACTGCCTTATACCAAGACGTTTCACGTTTCGCTTGCGGAACTTCGGCGTATTCTGAACTCAATCCGACCGCTACTTGTAGACCAATCGCGCCGCCCAGATTATCTGTCGTTTACCATCATCGCCGGAGCCGGAGACGCGATGCTCGGCGGGGAATATGCGATTTCGCGAGATCAGGGCAGGCCGTTGCTGTCGGCTATTAGCGAAGGGCTCTCGCCGGAGAACAAAGAGGGCCGGCAGATTATCCAAGCGCAGATTCGTAACCTTTATCCCTAGGGCAAGCTTTTTCCGTTCATCTGGACAGAGACCTCAGCCCGTTAGGGCCCCCGAAACCGTTCTTAGCCAAAGAAGCGGGTTCGTCGCTGAGGGCACCCTGAGGAGGGCCTCAAGCCCACGAATTGAACTACGGAACCGGAGAACGACCAACCGCTTGCTTCGGTTTCTCGATGCCGAGAATATCGGAAACTAGAGGTGCGATATCGATCGATCGGACATCCTTCAACTTCACGCCCGCTCTCAGTCGAGGCCCTTGTCCCACGAGGATCGCCTTCATAGAAGGTCTGGTGGGATCGAACCCGTGATAACCTACGGCGGCATCCAGCTTCCGAATCACTGGCGGCGATGAGGAGTCGTTGCCGGTGTAGCCCGGTTGATAGACGAAGCAAAGATCCGAGCCATTTGGACCGCCATACCCGAACCTTGAAGCATCTTCTGCCGTGTCGTAGATCCGGGTGATGACCGGGTTCCCGCTGTGGTCCTTGATGCCCAGCAGCGTCTTCTTTACCTGATCCACTACGGCTGTTCGATGGGCCAGTGGGACGATGCCGCCCTTCCAGTCCGCCGTGTTTAGCAGGATGCAGTTCCTTATGTGCATCGCTTGGGTGCGGGCTGGATCCGGTTCACCCTTGTCATTTACCTCCAGCAAACCCGCCTCTCGCAAGGCCGCGTTGATAGCGACCTCATGCGTGACACTTGTCATGCCGTGATCGCTTACGAACAGTAAGTGATCTTCCGGCCTCGTTTGTGCTGCATACGATTCCACCAGCCGGTTCACCATCACATATCCCCAGCGCCGAAATTCCGTGTACTTCGGATTGGTGGCCGAGAGTCCCTTCCAACTGTGCTCGAACTCATCAGGATGGTTCAGATACCCGAGGAAAAGCTCAGGACGGTAGCGCTTTAGAAACCACTCTGCATGGCGAATGCTTTGGCGAGTGATCAATTCGGCGATCTCGAGGTGTCTTCGCTCGGCTGAACCATCGCCGCCCTTCCACAAAGGCGTCCCGAGAAGAAACGGCTCGCGAACCAAACCAGGCGGACCGTTGCCGATGAATCCGCCGGCCTCTCGCATGAGTGCCGTCACGATCTCGTTAGGAGGTTCGGATCCATGATGGATGCCGAGTTCGTGAATCGGAGTTTGGTACAGCAAGAAGTCCTTGCCATCTGTCTCGAGTTCGAACAAACGGAAGTAAACCACGGCTGGCGTGGAGTCCGGTACATTGTCCAAGACGAGGCCATCGCTGAAATGACGCGCCAGCTCTCGCTTGTGCGGAGGCTCTGTCTCGAGCGGCTCATGCCGAGCCACCACTCTCGACTTGCTGTTGCCGGCGGTGATCGTGATACCGGCATTGCTTTCGCAATCGAGCACGCCACGAAACACAATCGGACCGGCCTTCCACTGGAAGCACTTCGCCTTGGGCTTTGAACCAGCAGGACAGGCTTCAAACTGAACGTCCTTGGCCCGAAGTACTCGATGACCGGCGATCATCTTTGTCTGATACCCATTCACTACCACAGGAGGTGTTTCGAGGTTCGTTCCTGTGTTCAAGGGTCGAAACGGATAGGCTTGAGTCACCTGCACCGCTACCGTCCGGATTCCCTGTCGCGCCGCGGCCACCCACAGCGGCTCGGCGCGAAGCTGATCCGAACGATAACCAATCACGCGCTCAAATGCGGTGTGCTCGCTCTTGGGCGCGAGCGGCACATAGTTGCTCGTGATCCCATTGATATTTCCCCACGCACCTGTGAAGATCGCTGCGTGACTATTGGCGGTCGTACTTGGGAATGCCGGAGTCAGGCCATCCGCCTGCACTCCTTTACGCGCGATAGCCTTTAATGCAGTGAGCTCCTGAGCAGCGGGATCACTCGTGAGAGCCTCGTGTCCGAGCCCATCCAGGCTTATCAGGATCACCCGAGCGTTAAGAGTTGTAACAAACAGCGGAAGGAGCAGCCATCGCATGTTCCCTGAGTGTAGCGTCCCGTTCCCAAGACATGATTCAGTAGAAGTATGCAATCGTGGACAGCTTCGGTGCTGGGGCAGGTTGGACTGCCCGCGCCGATCAGCGACCTCACCGCTCGCACCTGGGA
>DASQVJ010000368.1:0-3538 GCA_035640835.1 Bryobacteraceae bacterium | reverse complement strand
ACTGTCAGAATCGAGCCGATCGTGACTGAGTAGAATACATTCCGGCCGGCAACCGCGGCCGTGAGTTGCGACAGAACGCTCTGGTAGCCAGGTTGTCCGGGAGGCGTTGCTCCGATCTGGTAGGCACGCGTAAGATAGGCGATGCCGGCCAGCAGGATCACCAGAATGGCGACAATAGCTGTCAACGTTTTGCGCGCATTCGGCACTACCGGCTCCCGAAAAGCCTGCACGCCATTGCTGACTGCTTCAACGCCGGTCATGGCGGTACATCCGCTCGCAAACGCCCTGAGCAGAAGCCATAGCGTGATCGCTTCCTGCGCTGCCGGCATCTTGGTGGGAGGAATCACCGGACGAGGGTGGCCACCGGTCAGCAAGGTCTGATATGTGCCCCAGCCGATAACGCCCAATAGGCACGCCACAAACAGATACGTAGGAAACAGAAACAAAACCCCTGGCTCGCGGGCGCCGCGCAGATTGACAATCGTGAGCAGCGCCAGGATGGTGAGACATATTTTCAGCGTATGGGGCTGCAACCACGGCAGGGCGGAGACGACGGCGCCAACACCGGCGGATATACCGACAGCAACATTCAGAATGTAATCGAGCATGAGGGCAGCGGCTGCGACCAGGCCGGCCCTGATGCCCAGGTTCTGTTTCGCCACAGTGTACGACCCACCACCAGTGGGATACGCCGCGATGGTCTGGCGGTAACTGAAGTACACGATCGCGAGCAATATGATGATCGCCGTACTGAGCGGAACAACATATGCGAGAGCGGCCAGCCCCGCAGGGAGCAACACCGTAAGCGCAGCTTCGGGCCCATACGCTGCGGAACTGAGCGCATCCAGACCGAAGATAGGAATCCCCTCAGCCCAGCCGACCTTCTCTTTCCTGTCTTCGCTGGATGCGAGAGGCCGTCCGAACAGGACATCAGCAAGGCCCATACATCACCAATGCCGATCTCCGCGCCAGGCAGTTGGAGCGAGTTGTAGGCCGAGTTCGTGAATATCGGCCAGGAATAGGGACCTGCAATCGTTGATCTAATCGATGGGATTGGCCATTTGCGTCGAGCCGCGTCCATCGCGTGCGCTCCTGACTGGCGCTCTCCCCGATATCATGACGCTCCGCAGGGCACGCGAGCAGGTATCGGCCAGTTGCGCCGCAACTCCTGCGGGGTGCGCGCAGTCGCACATTACCCGCCAAGTCCAGTTCTCGCTGTTACCACTGCCGAGGATGTGAGCCAAAGCGCTGATGACGCGGCGTTGGATTTTGTAAAGACGCGAAGTCGGCTGGGCTCGGCGATGGCTACTGAGCAGGGAACGCACGTAGTGCGTGCGGCAACTGTCAACTCGAAAGCAAGTCGGGCGAGAAGTTGTTGCGTCTGCTCCGGGGTGAGTTGGTCCGCTAGGTTCGCAATCTCGGTGATGCTCATCCTTTCCAACAATAGGCCATATGCAAGTCGCGCGCAGCACCATCACTGTTTCAGCCACACTGGGCGATATGTGTCGGAAACACCTGGAATCGGTGACTGCCAGCGATCACTGACGGGTTGCCCACGATCCACTCGGAACCAGCATCAGGTCGATGTTTTCCGCGTCCGGCAGTTCCAAACACGGCATGGCCGCCACACCGGCTCTTAGTGTTTTCCCGTCTGCTCCGTCTGGGCGCGGAGGTAATCCGCAACTCGAGTCTTGCCTCCATGCGAGGCCCATCCTTCCGGTGTGCCCTGCCAAACCGTGTCTTTCAAGTCCAACCGAGCACCTCGCTCGACGAGCAACCGAACGGTTGCTTCATGGCCCGCTAGCGCTGCTTGGTGCAGCGGTGTCGAATGGGCGTGGAATCCGGGAGGATTGTATCGGTTCGGATCCTCTCCCGCATCAAGCAGCATATGGACGATCTCCGTATGCCCGAATTGTGCCGACAAGGCTAAGGCTCGATGACGATCTTCGGAACCCGCGCTGGGAAGCAACCGGCGCGCGTCTTCGACACGCCCGAGAGCCGCTGCGACAGCCAAATCAACGCGGGCGCCTCTGCGAAGCAGAGCGCCCACTGCTTCGAACTCGCCGTGCGCGCCCGGCATCCCGCGGTTGGGATCTGCTCCGTAGTCGCAGAGCAGATCGACCAACGCTATCTGGACCCCGCATTCGCGTGGTACGCGCCCGGAGCAAACGAGCCCGAGTGTCTCATCCAACGTCGTCCGATCGTTCTTTGCACCCGCATCCAAGATCAGCTTGGCGACTTCCACGATGTTCGCGGGCAGTTTCCCATGCCGAATTGGATTCTCCGCCACAAATTCCAGCAGCGACGGATTCTGAAAGTAATTGCCACCTTCAAATACGACGCGTTGATGGACCAAGTTCGGATGCGCACGCAGGTGAGCCCTGAGCCCTTCCACGTCTCCGGCGTCCAAGAGGTCCACGGCACCGCGAAACGCAGCGTCCTGAATTCGCTCCTGGAATGGAAGGCTCAGGTCGTCTGCCGGTTCTGGCGTCTCCACTCGACGCTTCAGTTTCGGCCAGCTTGCAAATCCTCGTTCGCGAGCAATCGTGAGTTGGGCGTCGGTCAGCCTAAACTTCGCATCGAAGATTGCCGCATCTGCTGCGTGCTTAAATCGCGGATGAAATTCCCGGATTCGCTGGGCCGCTTGCGGATCACGTTCGTTGCGCGCTTTGAACAGGTCCTTGGCTTCGTACTTGAGATGATTGAGGTGCGCACCGGGCGGAAGTGGTTTTACGGGCATGCACGAACTCCCTTTCTTGGTCGCCTGATTGTCCGCATGCTTGCAGGCAGAAAGTTAGTTCACAAAAAAAACGAATTGCGATGAGGTGGACTTCTGTCCTTCCCGCGGACCGGATGCGCCCTGGCGCGCAGGTCTAATATACAGCATGTGGTGAACTTCAGAGTCCGTACGACGCGCCACTCGGAAACTGAGTCCGATCAGCGCCGGGTTGATGTCGCGCCTGAAGAGTCCGCTTACCTTCCACGATCTGGACCAGCAGCGCAGGAGATGGAACAGGCTCCGCGCGAGGCGTGGCAGGTCGCCTATGATTGAGGCGCTGCTGGCCTTGGATGGCTCCCAGGTTCTCGCCCGCAGACAAGAGTGCGGGCAAGGGCTGCAGTTCGGCAGGGCAGCCTTTTACTTTCACTACTTCGACCCACAGCGGCCGATGCAGTGGACTTACGGCGAGTTCAGCTGCCCGGCGGTGCAGGACATCCCCGCCCACTTGGCTGCACTGCTGCCGTATCGGGAAGTTGGCTGGTAATGTACAAGGAACCTCTCCCGTTCCGCCCGAAGAGTCTCATTCTCGGAGAAAGACGAGTCGTCGTTGCATCGCAAACTGTTCGTCTGAAGGCGGAGATGCGAGGATAAGTCATGTTTTCGATGCGCGCGATTGGATATGTCAGAAGCGGCTACACGAACACAAAAGAGATTCCTAAGGGTCTCGGGGCTAAGCACGACGCGGAAGGAGACCTGGAAATCCTAGAGGAATTTGCATCAGGGCTCGCGGATATCGAAGGCTTCTCACATCTATTCGTG
>DASQVJ010000367.1:0-6487 GCA_035640835.1 Bryobacteraceae bacterium | reverse complement strand
ATTGGAGCCAAGATTGTTGTCGACGAAAACGGCGTAGGGTTGGCCGTCGGCTGCAAACTCCGTCGCGATCTGCTGGGGTGTTCGCATACGGTAGGGCATGCGCAGCCCATCGGTGGCGAGGTAGCAGAAGCCACAACGATTGTGACAGCCGCGCGTGGCGATCAGGCTTGTGGTGGTCAGGAAGCTGCTGCGAGGAAGGATCGAGCGCTTGGGCGGCGGATCTTCGCGATAGTCATTTTCGTAGGTCGCGAAGTACCGCGGGCGGAGCTGCGAGGCTTCGACATCGGCGAGGATTTGCGGCCATAACTGGACGCCGTCGCCGAGTGCAAGGGCGTCGGCGTGCGGCGCGCATTCTTCAGGACAAGACAACACATGTAGGCCGCCGAGGATAACCTTGCTTCCGCGGCTTCGGTACCAGTGTGCGAGCTCGTAGGCACGCTTCGCGAACGTGAGGTGGACCGTGATACCAACCACCTCGGGCATGGGCAAGAACGGCGGGCGGCCGTCGAGCAGGTTCTCGTCCCAATACTTAACTTGCCAATGATCTGGAGTGGTTGGCGCGAAGCTGGTGAGCGCGAGGGTCGGGGTGAGGACGTGCTTGCCGAAGCTTGCGTTGGGGTCCTTCGGGTAGAAAGGATTGATCAGGAGTGCGTAGCGCGGCTTGATGGCGCCCGCCTTGGCGAAAGGGTCGAGGAAAGGGGGCGTGGTCATTTCCGGAGGACACCAACGCTTTTTGACGAAACGAAGCCAAACTTCTTCGGAGGCGTTCACGCTCTTGACTTTATAACACAAAGCACTTTTCTGTAAAGCTCTATTTGCCGAGTGCGAGGCGAAGGAGTATGGGGTAGACGGTCGAGATCTTCGCCTCTGCCTGGGCCGGGTCGACGATGTCGTGGATCAAGCCGAGGTCGCGAGGGAAGGTGTGGATGGTCACCGACGTGTAGCCGTGCTCGCGCCAGCGGGCGATGATCTCCTCGGTTGTTTCGTTTCGAACGGCGAGGTCGGCTTCGTTGAGGGCGATCACGACATGGCGAGCTTTCGGTGCGTTCCTTGCGGACTCGTGCAGAACGTCGCGTGTAATGCGGCCGATTTGGTGTAAGGCTCTGGTAGCGAAGCGCGGATACGCGTGAGGCGGGGTCATCGCCTCTTTGATGCGTGGATCCCACCAGAAGAAGAGGTTCGGAGCCACGCCGGTAAGCCAAAGGAAGCGCGATTCCAGAAACTTTGGGATCAAGCGGAAGCCGAAGGAAGGGGCGATCAGAACGGCCGTGTCGATGTCATCTCGGTGTTGGATGGTCCAGGCTGCGAGAACCGCGCCTAGCGAGATGCCGATGAGAGTCACCCGCTGTCCGAGCCCGCGTGCTGCATCGACCGCTGTGTCCATACCGGCGATGAGCTCTTCGGCGCGGATGTCGCCGAAGCTTTCATTCAGACGATCTTCCAAGCCGTGTCGCGGGAGACGGGGGACGAGTACATTCGCTTCCGATTGGAATAGCTCGTTTGCAAAGGCGTGCCACTGCCATGGACAGTTGGTGAATCCATGCAGGAGAACAAAGACCCGTTCGGTTGGGTGGTCGTGATGATGCAGAACTGTGCGGCAGACCGGGTTGACGTCGTCGCGGTCAAGGCGCTGTAGACGGCCGACGATCTCGAGCGCCTGCTGCCACGAGCGAGCGGGCGACGGCTGCGACTCGAAGTCCCAGTTTTGCGAGTTAACCGATTCGAGACCTTCTACGCCGGCCAGACCATGGGGCAGGGGCTCAAGCTTATCGGACCGGTGGATAATGTCGAGCAGATGAGCCAGCGTCTGGCCGGCGTGTGTGTGGCCATTTGGCAGCCGGGCTTCGGCGTCGAAATATCCTCCCGGATCGTTGTGGCCCATGGGGCCAATGGGGATTCGCACGATCTTTCCACTCCGCAGGGCGCGGTTCCAGTTCGAGTATGAGAGCCAGGACCACCGGCCCGGAAACATGAGAGCCATCACCCACTGCACCCAGTCGCCCGTGCCGTACAGATAATACAAATTGCTCACGTCACGCAGGCCGGGGTCATCGCAAAGGACTCCTCCGATCGCGGCGACTTGAACGGGAGCTCGAAGGAGGACTCGAAGAAAAGGCGCCGCGGAGACGCACATTTGCGCCCCCCCGCTGAACCCAATCATCGTGAGCGGCTTACCGCTTCCAAACGGATAGCCGGCTTTGCTGAGGCTCTCGCGGATCAGCTTGGCAGTGCCGTAGCCGTACAGCGGGCCGTAACGCCCGTCGGAGCAAACGAGAACCTGAAGGAAGTTGCGGATGTTGATCAGTGAGGTGAGCAGGCTATCGCCGTACGCGGACCTCCGCCTGACCAGCCACTTCCAGAGCCACACAAACGTGCCTCGACCAGTGAGGGCGGCATTGATGACGGAGTAGGGAAAGATGTCGTCGATGACCACGGTATCCGGCGATTGCTCTTTCAGTCGTTTGAGCAGAGCGATCTCTTCGGGGAAGGCGAAGTCACCGGAAACGTCGCCGACTCCTGAGAGGTAGACAGCGAAGTATCTGGGTCCTTCAGGGAGGTCCTGCTGCGATGCTGGAACCTGATCGGGAGCGACCGCAGTCTTGGTTGCTGAGGATTCCCCGACGTCTCGATGTTCCGCGCCTCCCAACCACCCTGCCCACCAGCCAAGCGCTTCAAAGGGCGCGAGCAGGCTCATGCCAATCAGGAGGATGCCGCCGAGCAGCAGCAGAGTTTCGAGAGTGGTGAGAACGATCGGCATCCGGGTAGCTATCGATGCTGCATACTCCGCAGTAAGAGTTCGCGAAGGGTTTCGCGTGTGATGCGGTCGGGCCGGTTGTAAATGAGGTTCTGCAAGAAGTTATTTAGCCAGCGGACCGGACTGCCGGTCATCCGGTAGAGTGCTTCGACAATAAGCCAGCCGGGCAGGGCAGCGAGCAACAGATCCCTAAACGGCATCTCGAGCACGAACAGCGAGGTGATGACTGCCAGCAATGTCCAGACTTGAAGAATGGCTCGGATGACGAGTCCAAGCCACGGGATCAGGATCAGGAATCCGAACAAGTATGGAGCGTGTCCCAGGCCCACACCGGCGAGCAGATCATAGAAGGCGTAGTCGCGTCCGTAGACAAAACGGCTGATGGCCCAGAAGGTTGCGGTCCACAGAACGACGGTGAAGGCGAGCATCACGGCCGTCAGGAATAGGCTGAGAAGGAACCGTTTCGGTGGCACTCGGTGCAGGAATAAATCTACCGACTGTCCGACAGCTTCGGAGATGGCTGCGAGGCAGAAGACGCCGAGCGCGATCAGGTGCTCGAATGGCGTGTCGTAGAGCGAACGGAAGGCTTCCCGGTCGAGTGTGAGACCACCACGCAACAGGAGTTCGAAAGCGTTCAGGATCCCCGGATCGGCCGCCAGGACCATCGGGATTATTTTCCGATAGCGATGCCTAGTCTTGCTCTAAATGCGTTTTCAAGCGGTGCAAAGCATCATCCCAAGAGCGGGCGATGATGTCGAGGCAGCGCTGGGCCTCGGCGAGACGGGAAGCGTTCAAAGACCAGAGGTGCTCGCGTCCGGCGTGGATGTCATCGACAAGTCCGGCGGAGGCGAGCAAGTTCAGGTGCTTCGTGATCGCCTGCCGCGAGACTTGGCTCCCCTGAGAAAGGCTCGAGATGGACGCCGGCCCTGCTTCAGCCAGGCGGCGAAGCAGAGCCAGGCGCATTTCGTTGCCAAGAGCGCCGAAGAGAAGAGCAGCTTCTGCGAGCCCCCCGTTAACTCGCCGCTTCGACATATCGCTGCAACCAGACGAGCACTTCGGTCCAGCCTTGCGTGTTGTCGGAGTACACCTTTGCGCGGCGTTCCAACGAGATCTGATCGAAGCCGGTTTCCGAGACGCTAAGGCGTGTTCCGTTCTCGATAGGCTCGAGCGTGAATGTGACGGTGGTTCGGGGTTCCTTCGAGTAGTCGACTTTCGGATCGACCGCGCCGGGGTGCCACTGCCAGACGAATCGAACAGGGGGCTTCATTTCAGAGATCAGGACGCGGAATCGTTGGCCTGCATACTGTGCGTGGGTAGTGGTCATCCAGACTTCATTGCCTACGGTCAGTTCACCTTCGATGGTGACCTGGAACCAGGCGGAGAGTTCGTCGGCATTGGTCAGGGCTCGCCAGACGCGTTCCGGCGAGGCTCTGATCTCGATCGTTCGGTCGATACGGGTCAACTCAGCGATCATGGTTATGTGCAACCTCCAGGTTGCATGGTAGCCGATTGTGTGGAAAATATGCAACCGGGAGGTTGCGCGTCGATGCTGGCTGATGGCGGAGTTCAAAAATACGAAGGCCGAGACGCCCTCACGTCTCGGCCATAAATCTCCGAAGTCATGAGCGCTTAAGGAACGACCACGACAAATCGCGACGGACCCGCCGGCCGGTAGAACACTCCACCGAAGGAGTACAGCCTCTGTCCACGCATGTTTACAATGCGAGCTCCCGGAGGCAGAACGCTCACCACGGCTCCAGCCGGCGGCACTACGGTCACAAAGCCACGCGGCGCGCGCTGGTAGTACGCACCATTGTTGTAGTAGTAATCGCGCCCTCCCCACTGGTACCGACGATAGCCCGGTGGAAGCGCCGATACCGAGCGCCCAGGTCGCCAGTACTCATCAACATCGTGGCGATAATCCCTGCGGGCGTCTCGTATATCCTCGCGATAATCACGATGCGCGTCTCGAACGTCCCCCCGATCGTCCGCGCGTCTCAAGTCCCTGCGCAAGTCCTGTCCCGCATCGCGAGTGTCCCTCTTCAGCTCCTTCCTGGCGTCTCGAACGTCGTCACGACGGTCGAACGCCTGCGCGCTCGGAACTGCTAGCGGACTCATCAGCCCCAGGGCAAGAAGTAATGTATATGTTCCCCGATTCAACATTGTTAACCTCCACTAAAACGGATGCCGCCGTTAATAGCGGGGTTTCGGGTGCATGCCTCTTTCGTTCCACATTTACAAAGACTTACAAGTCGAAATGATGTAGCGAAGTTAATGTGCGCGGGCATGTGTGCGGTGACGGGAAATGTCCGGGAGCTTCGCAATGTAAAGCGGGGAGGCCCGACATGTTTCGTTGGCTGATTCTGGCGACCGTTCTAGGTCGGATGATGTGGGCGACCACGTCGACCGAATCTTGCGATGTTGAAGTGAAGCTCCTGATCGATGTGAAAGATCCCTCACGTGCGGCCGCTTTACTGGGGTTTGGTGAGGCTCGAAGCCGAGAGGTGAGCTTCTATGACACCGAACAACTCGAGCTTTTACGTATGGGTGTCATCCTGCGATTTCGCGAAGGGTCGAAGAACGACATTACCGTCAAGCTGCGCGGGCAGGACACTGCGGACGCGAACAAAGCTGCGGTTAAGGGTGTCAAGTGCGAAGGGGATATGAGCGGCGGCCACATCCAGCAGTCCTACTCTCTTTCTGAAGAAGTGGACAACGACGCACCGAAGAACGGCAAAACATTCCGGAAACGACTCGAGAAAAGCCAGCGGCAATTTTTGCAGGCTGAAATCGGCGAGATTGACTGGAAGCGCGTGAAGAGAATCGCAAAAGTAAATTCTACTGAGTGGAAAACGAGTTCGAATCGAAGCATTGCTGATATCTCGTTGGAGCATTGGTCCTGGCGTGGCGGGCATTCCCTTCTGGAAGTTTCGGCCCGTGCGAAAAAGGCCCAGGCGTCCGAGGTGAACCAACAGCTTCGCAAGCTCATCGGAGACGCCGGACTGAAAATGGCCGATGACCAGAGTCCAAAAACCGAACTGGTGCTGAGAAAATCGGTCAATTGAAAGCGACGTTACTTTCCTCGAGTTTTCACTGATAATTTTCGCGATTGGTGCCGGCCCATGGCGAATTTAGAAGCACGACTGCGCTTATTGGTTCAGGAGGCTGGGGTATGGAGGCCGGCAAAGTATCGCCTTTAGGTGGGCTCACCATTGTGGCACTTGCGGGGCTGATCGGGTTTACACACCCAACGCAGCCTGAACCGCCAACCGTCAGGCCTGAGGTAGCCAAGCAGGTAGCCGATTTATCCGCCGGCTTGCCGAATCCTGACGACAACACAGTCAAAGCTGTCTGCGCCCACTTCGGGATGAGCTCTGCGCGTGGCGATCAAGACAAGTGCTGGGAGCGCGCGAGGGCCGAGAAGACTCTCCCAATCATCGCCACAGTTCCTAATCCGGACGAAGGCCATCTTGCGCTGTACTTCGACCGCTGGGTTGAAAGTATCGAACGCGCGGTATCGGACAGCGGCTTCAATTTCGATCGTTATTGGATGCCTTGGAAACCTGAGCCTGCAAGTGCTGAGTCTCATCAGATTCTTCGCCTGGCGGAGGAGGCACAGCGGCAGCGCGCTGCAGGTCAACCAGGGCTGCTTCTTTTTCGAACGACGTCTGCCAAGTGCAACAGAAACAATCAGAGTCCTTCGCTTTTGGCGGTTCTACTGGTCGGGGAAAG
>DASQVJ010000366.1:0-5657 GCA_035640835.1 Bryobacteraceae bacterium | reverse complement strand
CGACGCAGGCCACCGAAGATCTCGAGCACCTTCGCGACATGGCGAGCGAAGCTCCGGTGATCCGGCTGGTGAATGCGATGATCGCCCAGGCGGTCGAGAAGCGCGCAAGTGATATCCACCTCGAGCCATTTGAGAAGGAGTTCCGGATCCGCTTCCGTATCGACGGTGTGTTGTGGAGCCAGGATCCGCCGCCACGAGAGATGAAAGCCGCGATCATCTCGCGCGTGAAGCTGATGGCGAAGCTGAACATCGCCGAGCGCCGGCTACCGCAAGACGGTCGTATCAAGATCAAGACGCTCGGGCGCGAAGTCGATCTTCGTGTGTCGACGCTGCCGACGTTGTATGGCGAAAGCGTCGTGATGCGTTTGCTCGATCGATCAGCCGGGGACTTCTACGACCTGCGGCGGCTCGGGTTCGACGATCACATGCTGCGTCGCATGGAACATTACACGCAGCTTCCGCACGGCATTTTGCTCGTGACCGGACCCACCGGCAGCGGTAAGTCGACAACGCTGTATTCGGCACTCAAACGCATTAACCAGAGCGACAAGAAGATCATTACCATCGAGGATCCTGTCGAGTATCAGATCGACGGCGTGAATCAGTTGCACGTGAATCCTCAAATCAACCTGACCTTTGCGACCGGGCTGCGGCACATCGTCCGTCAGGACCCGGACGTGATCATGGTCGGTGAGATTCGAGATCGAGAAACGGCCGATGTGGCGATTCGAGCCGCGCTTACTGGACACTTCGTGTACTCGACGCTGCACACCAACGACGCGCCCAGTGCCATTACACGATTGACCGACATGGGTGTCGAGAACTACCTGATATCGTCATCGGTCGTCTCGGTGCTTGCACAACGATTGGTGCGCGTTATCTGCAAATCCTGCCGGCGGCCGGATGGAACGCGCCTGACGCCGGACGGCCAGTCGGTCGAGACGTTCCGAGGCGCCGGTTGCGACGTCTGCTTCGGATCGGGCTACAAAGGTCGCGTTGGCATCTTCGAGCTGATGGAGCTGAACGACGAGATTCGCAAACGCATCATGGGTAACGAAGATGCGGTCGAGTTGACCAAGGCCGCTCGTCGAAACGGGATGCGGACACTTCGGGAAGACGGTTGGCTCAAGGTCTCGGAAGGCGTCACGACTGCCGACGAAGTGCTTCGGGTGACACAGGAGTTCTAGCCGATGGCCGCCTATCAATTTCGCGCGGTCGCCTCAGACGGCAAGGTGCGCACGGGAACGCTTACTGCGGATACCGAACGCGTGGTTGCACAGGAACTGCGGAAGCAAGGGCTAACACCGGTTTACGTCGGTCCCGAGGGGCAGAAAGGCCTCAATATCAAGCTGCCTTCCTTTGGCGGCCGGAAGGATCGCGACCTTCTGTTCTTCACGCAGGAGATCTCGACGCTCCTCAACTCCGGCGTGCCTCTCGACCGTGCGCTTGCCATCTCCATTGAGCTCACGGAAAGCTCGAAGTTTCGATCGGTCACCGCCGATGTCCTGCGGCTTGTCAAGGGTGGCAAATCGCTGGGCGATGCGTTGTCGACTCAGCCCGAATACTTCTCGGACCTGTACGTCAACATGGTCCGCGCAGGCGAGGCCGGCGGCTCGTTGCATATCGTTTTCGAGCGGCTCGCGGAGTTCTCACGCACCCGTGACGAGCTTCGAAACTACATCAAGTCCTCGATGGTTTATCCGGCGCTGCTGACCATCGTCGGCATCGCGTCCATCATTTTCCTGCTGACGTTCGTGGTGCCGCGATTCGCGACCATCTTCGAGCAGTCGCGCATGGCGATGCCGTTGCCGACGAAGATCATGCTCGAGTCGAGCCGCTTGCTGCAGAGCTACGGGCTGATATTTCTTGCAGGAATCACGGCGGTCGGCGTGGCCGCCTACACCTACATTCAAAGCGCTGCGGGACGGCTTTGGTGGGACACGTTTCGCCTCCGCTTGCCAGTGCTCGGCGATGCGTTGCGGAAAGCGGAGACAGCCCGATTTGCTCGAGCGATGTCGACGTTGGTTGCGAACAGCGTGCCTCTGGTGCAGTCGATCCACATCGCAGGCGCGATCCTGACGAATCAGAAGATGGCGGGTGCGCTCGAAGGAATCGCGCAGGGCGTAAAGCGCGGCGAAGGAATCGCAGTGCCCGTGAAGCGTGCGGCGATCTTCCCTCCGCTCGCAGGACATTTGCTTACAGTCGGCGAAGAGACGGGACACCTCGACCAGATGTTCGCGCGTATGGCCGAGATCTACGAGAATGAAACGCGCTCGGCCATCAAACGCTTCACGGCGCTCTTCGAGCCATTAGTGATCCTGGTGCTTGGTTTAGTAGTCGGAGCACTTATCATCAGTATTCTGCTGGCCATCACCAGCATCAACGAGGTGGCAATCTAGGATGCAAGAAATCAAACGTAGACGTACACGCCAGGCCGGCGTCACGCTGATCGAAATGCTTGTCGTGGTGACCATCATCGCCTTGTTCGCGGCGTTGGTTGGTCCTCGATTGTTCCGGCAAACGGATACCGCTCGCCTCGTGCAGGCCAAGGCGCAGATCAATTCGTTCATGACGGCGCTCGGCAGTTACAAGCTGGACACGAGCACCTTCCCGACCACGGAGCAGGGCTTGCAGGCACTGCGCGTCAAGCCGGAAGGGGTGAACAATTGGAACGGTCCGTATCTGCCGCAGGAGATCCCGACGGATCCATGGAGTCGTCCTTTTGTTTATAAGTATCCGGGCGAGCATGGCGATGAGCCCGACATCATCTCGTATGGCGCCGACGGCCAGCCCGGTGGAGATGGCGTCAACTCGGACATTCTGAGCTGGAAGAGTAAGTGAATCCAAGCAGTCGACAACGCGGCGTCACGCTTCTGGAGATGCTGATGGTGATGACGATCATCGGCGTCATCGCCGCCATCAGCTTCCCGTCCGTTACTTCCGGACTCGAAACGCTGCGACTGCGCTCAGCGACGGATTCGATCGTGAGCTTTCTGAACTCCGGCATGAATCGCGCGGAACGCCGGAACGAACCGGTCGAGGTCACCATCCAACGCACGGCCAACGCCCTCGTCCTGCGCTCGGCGCAACCGGGGTTCGAGCACCGGCTCGAGCTGCCGCAAGGTGTCCGCATCACGCGCATTCTCCCGGAGAATCCTGCGCTCGAGAATGAGCAGTGGCGCGCCTACCTGTTGTATCCAGGTGGCACGGTGCCGCGCTTCGGCGTCGAGATTATCAACTCGAGAGGCGCTCGCCGCATCGTCCGTGTCGACCCGATTACCGGTGTGCCGCAGGTGGAGACGCCATGAAGCGCTCGAAGTCGGCCGGCTTCACGTTGCTCGAACTGCTGATCGCGACCGTCATTATGGCAACGGCTGTAACCGGTTTGCTGTCGGCGCTCTCGACGTCGACGCGCAACGCCGCGCGCGTTACCGAGCACGATCGGGCGACACTTCTCGCGGACCGCAAGATGAGCGAGCTGCTCTCAACAACAACTCGCCTACCCCGATTCACTCCGCTCGAGGGCGGATGGGATGCGACGCAGTCCGGTGGTGTGCCAATGAAATGGCGTGCGATCGTTACGCCTTTCGAGCTTCCGCCGAGTCCGGCGCCCGGTCAGTATGTTCTCGATCGCATCCAACTGGAGATCTCGTGGCTGCAAGGCGACCGCGAGCGGCACTTCAGCGTGGAGGCTTTCCGCAGGAGCACGCTCACGCAGCAGGATATCGAAGCGGGTGTCCTCCGACAACCACAGCGCTGAACGACTATGCGACGGCAAACACAAGCAGGCGTCACGCTGATCGAGCTGCTCATCACCATCACGCTGTTGAGCGGCCTGTCGATGGGTCTCCTCTTCGCGATGAGGGTGAGCCTGAACGCGATGGAGAAGGCCAATGCGAGGGTGAACGCAAATCGACGCGTGCTTGGCGTGGACCGAGTGTTCTCACAGCAGGTCGCCGGATTCCTGCCCACAAAAGTGACCTGTAGTCAGGGATCTGGTGCACCTGGCACTACCGTCAGCATGTTCCAGGGCGAGCCCGCGAGCATGCGCTTCATCTCGACCTACTCCTTGAATGAAGCGTCTCGAGGATATCCGCGGCTCCTCGAGTATCAGGTCATCCCAACCGAAGACGGACGCGGTGTGCGGCTCATCGTAAACGAGCGCTTGTACTCAGGTCCGAGCTCGCTCGCCGGGCTCTGCCTCGGCGTAACTCCCGACCCGATCGGCGGATTTCCAGTGGGCCGTTTTCGATCCATCGAGGTCGGCGGAAGCTCGTTCGTGCTGGCTGATCGACTGGCTTACTGTCGCATGCTGTATCGCGAAGATCTTCCGCCACCTGCCGTTGGCGAGCGCTGGGTTCCTCGATATATCCGGTTCCGCTGGCCCGCTGCGATCCGCATTGAGATGGCGCCGCTCGAGCCCGATCCAGGCCGCCTGCAACTGTCTTCTGTCACCGAAGTGATCCGGATCCAACGCGATCCGTTCCAGACGTATGGGAACTAGCAGTATCCGAGTTCGGCAGCGCGGTGGGGCTTTGCTCGCGGTTCTTTGGTTGACCGCTTGTCTGTCGGCGATCGCATTCTCCGTCGCCGCTACGGTACGGACGGAGACAGAACGAACGTCGGCCCAAGCGGACCGTCTCCGTACCTACTATCTGGCCTCAGGTGCGGTCGACCGCGCCATCTTATATATGATCTGGGGCCCGGGCCCTCGTAATCCCGATGGCTCGGCTCGTTACTGGGAACAAGGATTGCCCCGCATGGACATGGCGTTCCCGTCCGGAGTTGCTCGGGTTGAGCTGATTCCTGAGTACGCGAAGCTCAACGTCAACTCGCTGCCGCCTCAGGAGTTGTTCCGTTTGTTAGTCAATCTCGGTGTTGAGCCGCCACGGGCCGAGGAGATCACCGCCGCGATTCTCGATTGGCGAACCGCGTCGCCCGGACCGAGTTCATTTGATGCGCACTATTCGAGTCAGAGTCCGTCTTTTCGAGCCCGGCATGCGTCTTTGGAGGAGTTAGAGGAACTTCTCTTTGTGAAAGGCATGACGCCGGAAATCTATCACGGCTCCTGGACTCGTGATCCTCAAGGTCGCCTCGTGCCCCGAGGTGCTTTGAAGGATTGCTTGTCGATCTACGGCAGCATGACAGCGGTCGACGTGAATTACGCCGAACCAGCGGTGCTGTTGACCGTGGGGCTTAGCCCCGACCAGGTGGCCGCGGTGGTGGACCGGCGTCGTGCCTTACCCTTTCGCAACATGCAACAGGTGCAGCAGTTCCTGCAAGGCGGGCCCGGAGTGGGACGCTTGCAGGTCGGTGGCGGCACGATCTATTCCGTGCGAGGCACGGGACGCCTTCGCCTCCCAAATGGCGGTTTGTCGGATACGACTCGCTCCGTGACAGCGGTTGTCAAGTTCCGCGAATACGGCCATACTCCCCCTGTCGAGATTCTCCGTTGGTATGAAAACTGAGCTTCGTAAGTGGCTCGCTTATGGAACTGGAATCGGCATCCAGATCGGCAAGACCGATCTGCAGGTGACGATAGCCCGCGTGCGACCCTCGGGCATCGCGGTGCTGGGATCAGCTACTGTTGCCGATTACGAGAATCGGCCGGCTTCCGAGTGGGGTCGCGAGCTTCAGCAGTTCTTTCGAAAGCTCGG
>DASQVJ010000365.1:0-9690 GCA_035640835.1 Bryobacteraceae bacterium | reverse complement strand
AGCGACCTTTAACTGCGCGGTATGCGCGCGCTCTCTTGCGGTGATCGCTTCCCGAGCGTACTTCGATATGTCGGCAAGCCTGAGCGCGATCGCCATCTGTTGCGCAAGCGCTGCGAGCAAGGGACGATCCCCTTCGGAAAGCTTGCGACCATTCGTAAACTCGAGCCCCAGCGATCCAACCGGTTGATCACCCATGAACAAAACCATGTGCCCGTAATCGGATGCCCCAATTTGTCTGAGACGCTCGACTGCGCCGGGCCAGGCAAAATCTTGAGCTGGAGTGGACGTCGTCTTAAGCGTGTAGAGGCCGCGATCTGACACCATCAGTTCCCAAGCTCGCGTGATTTTTGTCGGAAACGGAGCGGCGAACAGTGGAAGCTCTGACCCATCAGGACCTCGGCGGACCCATCCGTCGACGTAGGTCAAGCGCAGACATAGGGTATCTCTCTCCGCGTCATACGAGAACAGATGGATATTCGTAGCCCCAATGGCGTGAGCAAGCGAACGCAGTGCGTGTTCGAGAAACTCCTCGGGATCGCTCGATGCCGACAATTCGCGCAGACTCTCCACCAGCAACCGGCTTACCTTTGACAGTTCAGCCGCCCGTAAAACAGCCGCCTGCTCCCGCTCTGCCGTTACGGCCTGCTGCTGAGCCTGGTCCGCAAGACGGGTCAAGTAGATGGCGAGTCCGGCTTGCGTTGTGAGCGCATTCACCAGCTCCGAACTCGTGTCCGGTACATCGTCAGGATTCTTGTAAGCCAACACGATATGGCCAAGAATCACTCGATCGAGAAGGATTGGACATGCCAGTACGATGGTGTGCTCACGTCGTCGATGAAAGTCGAGCGAGTCTGACCAGAAGAGCTCCGGCTCACGCATCGGATCAAAGAGAGAAGGTCCGCCGCGCTCAATCAACCGGTCGAAGAATGGACACGACTGTCGAGGTTGCTCGTGAGGAAGTTCATGCTTGTCGAGCAGAGCACCGTCTTGCGCCGCGGCAGCAGTCACGAGCACGTCGCGTTCCGCATCGTAGATCGTCAGTTGCGCCGCATCCGCACCAAGGTGCGTTGAGGATTCGAGCAGCACGTGACCCAGAACCGCGTCGAGATCTGGCTTTGACGCGAGGCGATAAACCGTTCGGCTCAGCGCCCTGTTCGCCAATGCCAGTTCGTCTGCTCGCTGCTTTGTAGCTGTCGATTGCTGGAGATTCAGCGCCGCGCCAAGCTGCACGGCGAGTAACTGAGCAAGCTCCATCTCCCAGTCCGCGAGCTCTAACCGTGGGCCGCTCTCAATCGCCAACCACAACTGGCCATCAGTTGGGCTCGGGATTGGGAGCAGCAAATCCTGCTGCCCATCGATGTCGGGAGACGGACCTTCAACGATCCTGCATGGCCGGTCGAGGGACCTGCCGATCAAATCAACAAACTGGTCGGCAACAGAACCCCCGTACGGCGCATCTGCGACGATCCTGACGGAGGCGCGCATCGCGTCAGCTGTTACCTGAAGCGCTCTAGTCCGTTCCTCAAAGGAAGCATGTTTTTCAAAGCCGTCGGCGACGACACCCATGGAGTACCTCATTAGGCCTCGAGCCGACACTTGCGTCACCTCCGGCCTACTGCTGAGTTTGGCATGCTCCAGGAAAAAGGAGAGCCCGGCAGCGGCTGGAACATAGCTTCTGAGAGCGACAATATCCCGCTTCTCGGTATATCGCGAACGTACGCGGAGATCTGTGTCTCAGTGCCTTTGAGATTGAGAGCGAGGTACTGCTCGCCTTCGATATGGTGAGGGTAGCGCAGGATGGCTGCCGACAGCTGCTCCACAACAGCCTCTTCCCATCGCAAACATGTGTAGAGCAGCAGCTTCTGAGGGGCTTTCAGCGTTTCCAGTCGCAAAAACGAACGCTCGAGCTCTTCCCTATTTCCCCAACCGGAGATAGCCGCCAGTGAAATCCCGTCGCCGCGTTTCCAAAGAACCTTTAACTGGTGATGGCCGTCGCGTTCGGTCGTTTCGTCCACGAACACGTCAACACCATAATTGTGCCCCAGCGTTTCGAGGAGAGCTTTCGCAGTCTTGATCCACGAGCTGCGAGCGTCCGTTATGGCAAGAGGACCGGTGTCTTTGCCAGGAAGGTAATCCGGCAGAAGATTCGCGATTTCTCGGGTGAGCACCTCTGCCGGCGCGACGTAGTTTTGACGCTGAAAGCGCATATCACCTCACGGAGTGTTCGTACGTGCTGAGACCTTTCCTTGGCGAGCGTCTTCGATTTCCACGCCGTATTCGGACAAGGTTGTTCCGAGCGCCCGGTGGAATGCCGTCCGAGCCTTCGTGTAGTTTGCCATGGCGGAGATTTCAGCAGATTGGGCCGCCGCTAAGTCGCGCTGACACTGGATCACATAGAAGGTGGTGGATGCGCCAACATCCACTTTCTCCTTCTCTGCGGCGAGTGCTTCCTCGCCGAGCTTACGCTCCTGGACGGTCGCCTCCCACGTCGCCCGTGCTTGTTGGAGTGCGATGAGTGCGTTGGTCACTTCCAGCCGGACCTGCTTTCGTAGCTGTTGAAGCCGGACCTCTTGTTGCCGCACCGACAACTGATCGCGAACCACATCCGCTCGCGCCGCACGATTTCGCAGCGGTACCGACAATCGAACTCCGACAGTGTAGTCGGGAAAGTTCCGCGTGAAGAGTTGTGAGGTCGCCGAGCCGAAGCCACCCGTCAGGAGCGAGTCCCCAATTCTCGGACTCCCCAAAAACGGGTTGCCGCCGGGCAGGATGGCCACACCACTTGGATCACCAGCAAGACCGTTACTCTGCGCGCTTCCAACGAAATCAAGCGCCGGGAGCAGGGCGCTTCGACTTCCCTTCAAGCTGATCTCAGAGTTCGCCAACTGCAGGCGAGCCTGCGCCAGGTCAGGACGGTTCTGAAATGCCCGCTCCGTCAAGTCATCGATCGGCTCCACCGGCTCGACCGATGGAATGCGAATCTGGTCCGTCGGCACAATTGGAGCGTTCGCGAGCACGCTATCCAGATTCGACCGGCATAGATAATCCTTGATCAGCACCTCCTGTTGGCGAACGAGCGATTCCGACACTGACACGTCTCGATTGCGACGAGCGAGCTCAGCTTTCGCGCGCGTTACATCAATTGGTGCGGCCGTGCCCGCCTCTACTTGATTCTCGTTGTCGTGCAACAACTGCTCCGCACTCGCCGATGCCTGCTTTCGAACCTGGACATCCTGATTCAGGCTGACCAGATCCCAATAAAGACGCACAGTCGCCGTCACGGTCGCAATTACCTGTTGCTGGAACACGTAGTCGGCAACCTGGCTGTTGTTCTTCGCGATTTTGATGTAGCGCTTGTTTACTCCGAGGCCGAACCCTCGCAAGAGTGGCTGCGTGAATGTAAGCCCCAAGCTGCTCCGCGTGTATGGATTGTAGTTCAGCAGTGGGCTGTTGACGTCTTGATTCCGAGTGTCCCATCCGAGGTCGAACGATCCACCTGTCACGAACCCCTGCTGGAGCCCGAGCCTTGCGTAAGCGCCCCTCGAATTCAGTGATCGGAGATCCGGAATGAACGCACTGTTCTGAGGATCGGATCGTTGCGCCCAGCCGACATCCCCAACCAGCACGGGATCGAGACTTGGAATTGCTGTACCCGTCGATAGCGGCAGAGAGCCAAGGATCGACAGATCTGTCTGAGTGCCTGTACCGGTGAGCGTATTCAAAGTCGGTGAGTCGCCTCCGCCCAGGGTGCCATTAGGACTCACAGCAGGAGATCCCAAGCCTGGCGGCCCCTCCCGGACCGTAAGCGGAAGGCCTCGCAGGAAACTTCCCGATTCGGCCCTTAGCACGTCAGTGTCTGCGATCTTCGGCGCATACCGAACGAGCTCGAGGTCAAGATTATTCTCCAGACTCAACGCGACCGCATCCTGAAGGCTGAGGTAGATCTTACCTTCGCGTAGCAGGTTGTTCCAGCGGTCACTGTTGCGAAAAGTTGCCGGCGCTACTGTGGGCGCGCGGAAAGCCTCACGCAGAGTTCCCCCATCTGGTATCGACCACGAAGGCGACTGCACAGGGATTGTCGGTTGCTGCGCCATCAGCGCAGGGATGAGAAGCGAAAGAACGCACGCTCTCATGATTTCTTGTTATCTCCCTTGGCGACTTGCACCTGTTGTCCATCCACCAGCGTGTCGGGCGGGCTGCTGATCACAACGTCGCCGCCATTCAGACCGCTCAGAACTTCCAGCTGCGTTCCGAGATCACGGCCGAGAAGCACCTGGACAAACTGAACTTTTCCATTCGTGACTCGCGCAACACGCGTGCCTCCGCTATTCGCCACCAAAGCGTCAGCTCTGATCAGGACCGTCGGCCGGCTTCTCGAGAGGCTGAACCTCACTTGGGAATACATGCCCGGAAGCAGCTCTCCCGCCTTGTTGTCCACCTGAACCTCCACTCGCAATGTCCTCGAGTTGTTGTTCAGAGCATTCGCTGTTCGTGCAACCGTACCGGCAAACTTCCTGCCCGGTCTCTCACGCACCGTAATCTCGGCTGGCTGACCCGGCTGCAATTCGACCGCGTAAGACTGCGGGACGTCGACCTGGATCCGGAGCGTCTTTGCCTGCGCAATGCTGAACAGATTGCGTACCTCGCCACTCGCCGGCTGGATCAGATCGCCCTGCTCCACGTTGCGCTCGGTGATGACGCCATCGAATGGAGCTCGTACATACTCGAACGCCTGGAGCCGTTCCAAACGCCGTACGTTTGCGCTTTGGGCATTCACGGCAGCCTCCGCAGCCCTCACGTTCGCCTGCTGAGAGCTCACGTTCGCCTGGGCCGTCCGAAATGCCGCTTCTGCTGCCGCCGTTTCGGCCTTTCGAGCCAGAAACGTCGTGCGCCGTTCGTCACCCGACTGCCGCGCCAGCACTCCTTTCGTCACCAGACGATCCCACCGCTGATGTGTCGTCTGGGCAATCTCTTCGTTTGCTTTTGCTACTTCGACATTCGACTGAGCCTGGAGCGCCGCTGCATGCGTCTGCTCGAGGTTCGCCCTCTGCTGCTCGACGTTTGCACGAGCCTGCTCCAGATTCGCGCGAGCCTGCGCGAGTTCCTGATCGACTTCCGGTGACTCGATCACCGCAAGAACCTGGCCGGACTTAACCAGTGTCCCGATATCCACGGATCGCGAACGAACGTACCCGCTTGCACGAGCAAAGATGCGTGCTTGCGTCAGTGCCTCCGTGTTGCCAGGCAACACTAAATCCGTGGTTGGCGGCGCTGATTCTGCTCGAACCACGTTCACCACTGGCAAGTCACCCTCTGCTGCCTTGGCGATGCTGCTCGCTCTTTGATTCCGGTTGAGCTTGGGCAACACGCCCACTGCCAGGAGCAGGGCCAGCAAGATCACACCAGCAATCATCCGCTTCGTGGAAACGCCAGTTTGTGCGACACCCGGCTCCCTTGACAACTCCAGTTTGGGATTAGCCATTAAATGGTCTCCTGTACAGCATTCTTTGTGCGTCCATGGATCACGCTGAACATCAACGGCACGAAGAAGAGGGTTGCGAACGTCGCTACAACAAGCCCGCCGATTACGGCGCGAGCCAGCGGAGCGTTTTGCTCACCGCCTTCACCCATGCCGAGAGCCATCGGCAACATGCCGATGATCATGGCGAGCGCGGTCATACAGATTGGTCGTAAGCGTGTACAGCCTGCATCGACTGCCGCGTCAAAGGGTGACCTTCCTAGCTCGAGCCTTTCATTCGCAAAGGTTACGAGCAAAATCGAGTTTGCCGTTGCGACACCGATGGACATGATGGCGCCCATGAGCGACGGAACGCTGAACGTTGATTGCGTTAGGAACAGCGCCCAAACAATGCCTGTGAATGCCCCTGGAAGGGCTGTGATGATGATGAACGGATCGGCCCAGCTCTGAAAGTTCACCACCATCAGCAGGTACACCAGCACAGCTGCGAACACCAACCCGGTCCCTAAACGGGTGAACGCTTCGTTCATGCTCTCCACCTGACCCCGGACCACAATCTCGCTGCCAGGCGAAAGCTTGGGTCGAAACTCCTTGACGATTTTTTCGACCTTCGATGCGACCGAACCAAGGTCGCTGTCCTGAACGTTCGCGTAAACATCGAACACCGGCTGCACGTTGCGGTGATTCGCGTTCACCGGCTGCACGCTTCGGCTCATCGACACCAGGTTCGTCAGCAACTGAGTGCCTTGACCATTGCGAACCGGCACTGGCGTGTTCTCCACGGCGCTGACGGAGTTCATCAAGTATTGGGGCGTCTGCGCGGCCACCGCGTACGTAATCCCCATCTTCGGGTCGAGCCAGAAATTCGGCTGCACCTGCGCGCTGGAACTGAGCGTCACGAAGAGACTGTTCGCCACGTCCAGTGCACTCAATCCAAACTCTGCGGCTTTCGTCCGATCGATATCCAGATGGATGTCCGGAGCGTCCAAAACCTGGTGAACACGAGTATCCACAGCACCGGGCACAGCGCGCAGCCGAGCCTCGATCTGTTTCGCGATCTGGTAGTTTCGCGGGTCGTAACCCGCCAACTGAATGTCGATCGGCGCCGGTAGTCCGAAGTTGAGAATTTGCGTGACGATGTCGGCCGCCTGGAAGTAGAACAGGATGCCGGGAAACTTCTCGGGCAACTCCTCCCGTATCCGGCGCATGTACTCAGCCGTGGGTCCATGCTCCTCGGCCAGATCGATCAGGATCTCGCCATCGAATGTCCCGATCTGAGAACCATCGCCGAACGCGAAGTTGAAGGACTCAGCCGGACGGCCAACGTTGTCCAGGATGAGCTCGAGTTCCTCCTCGGGAATAATCTTCCTGATCTCCTCTTCCACCTGGCTGAAAAGAACCTTCGTGGCTTCGAGCCTGAGACCTGGAGCGGCACGCACGTGCAATCGCATCTGGCCTGCATCGACCGTCGGGAAGAAGTCACGACCGACAAATGGCAGCAGGACGACCGCGGTCGCGACCACGAATCCGGAGGCGAGAAATGCAAACCTGCGATTCGACAGGAAGCCCCTCAGAACCCCTGTGTAGCGAGTTCGAACGTCCACATACGCTTGGTTAAACCGATCATGCAGGCGGCTGAACCAGTTACCCGACTTTGGCAAATGAGCGTCATCCGCTATGCCCGTCTCCTCGTTGACCTCGTGCTGCTCGCCCCTCAGCAGGAACGCAGCCATCACCGGCACCAGCGTTCTCGACAGTAGGTACGAAGCAGCCATCGCGAACACCACCGCGAGGGCCATGGGAGTAAACAGGAACTTCGCGGGTCCGGTGAGGAACACCACGGAGACAAAGACGATGCAGATCGTCAGCGTCGCAACGAAGGTTGGGGTCGCAATCTGAGCCGCACCATCGAGCACTGCCTCTCGAAGAGGCTTGCGGCCCATATGCCGGTGAATGTTTTCGATCGTGACCGTTGCGTCGTCGACGAGGATGCCAATCGATAGCGCCAGTCCACCGAGCGTCATCGTGTTCAACGTGTGCCCCATGGCGCTCAACACCACGAGCGAGGACAGAATCGACAACGGAATCGATACGGCGATGATGATGGTCGAGCGCCATGATCCCAGGAACAGAAGGATCATGAGTCCGGTCAGGAAGGCCGCGATGATGGCTTCTCGAACCACTCCCTCCACCGCGCCCCGCACAAAGATCGATTGGTCAAACAGTTCCTTGATCTCCATCCCGGGCGGTGCCGCAGCCCGTGTTGTCGGCAGGATGCGAGTCTTGATCTGGTTGACGATTTCGAGAGTGGAAACTGCGCCCGTCTTCATGATGGTGAGCAGAACCGAAGGCTCGCCATTCTGCCGTACCGTATTAAGCTGAACCGCGGCACCGTCGCGAACGTGTGCGACATCGCGAATGTATACCGTCGCCCCATTCACAACGCGTATCGGCACGTCATTCAACGCAGCCACCTCGAGCGGACTACTATTCGTGCTGACCGTGTAGTCGCGATCGCCGATCTTCACTGTTCCCGAAGGAAGCGTCAAGTTCTGAGCATTGATTGCATTGCTTACGTCGACCGGGCTGAGGCCTTTTGCCTGCAATGCTGCAGGATCCAGGTCGACCATAATCTGTCGCGACTTCCCGCCGTACGGCGCCGGCAGAAGCGTGCCCGGAACGGTCGACAATTGTTGTCTGACGCGAAAGATCCCGTAGTCATACAACGCAGACTCGGGCAGCGTTCGACTGCTCAAAGCCAGCTGAATGATCGGCACCGTATCGGCGCCAAATCGCAAGATCCACGGAGGATTAATGCCGGGGGGCATTCGAAACCGGATGCCATTCACGGCCGAGTTTATCTGCGCAGTTGCGGCGTCAATGCGCACCTGCGGGTGAAAGTAGACCTTAATAACCGCTACGCCGTTCAAAGTTTGCGATTCGATACTTCGAATGTCATTGACGGTTGCCAGCACGAACTCGCTGAAGGTCGTGACTCTCTTCTCCATCTCGGTCGTTGGTAGGCCCGAGTACGTCCAGATGATGCTGACAACAGGAATATCGATGACAGGGAATATGTCCGTAGGCGTCGTAACGATTGCGTAGACGCCCAACAGCAGTATCAGAACAGCCAGTACAACGAATGTGTACGGGCGGTCCAGCGCCAGCTTAACGATCCACATATTGTGACCTCAGCGTAGCTGGCGGGAGGCACCTACACATCCTCAAAACGAGCTATGGCGCATTACGCAGAATTACGTACTCGTTGAGTAACCGGAAATCGTAGAACAAAGCTGAATCTCGATACTGGGCTGGCGCATCGACCGCGAGTCCTCGGACGAGCTCATGCGATTCTGAAGACTGGGCCAGCGCCATCGGCCCGAATCAAATCCCGACAAAAATGTTCCGTCCGCTCTTCTGGTTCCACGCCTGCACCATAGCTGTCTTTAGCCCCTTGCTCGCTGAAGACCGAAGGATCGATAACAACTTCAATGGCTGGGTGCAATACTTCGGCGATCATCCACTCGGCACTGCCAAATGGGGTGTGCATCTCGAGGCTCAATGGCGCCGTCACGACGGGTATGCAAGGTGGCAACAGCTGCTACTGCGTCCCGGTGTGAACTACTCGGTCAACAACAAGTTGATGCTGACCGCCGGATATGCCTTCATCCGCTCTTATCAATACGGCGATTTCCCCGCACCCGCCCGAACCAATGAACACCGGATTTGGGAACAGGCACTCCTGCGCTATGGCCCCAGGAAAGCATCCTGGTCGACGCGGTTGCGATTCGAAAATCGATTGCTTGGCACGTACGACGCAGCGACTCAAACCCGAAGCTGGAGGTTCGAAAACCGGTTTCGTGCTCTGCAGCAGATTCGGGTGCCGATAACCTCGGCGACATACTTCACCGCGTACGACGAAATCTGGTTTTACGTAAAGCCGTACCGGTCGGCGTCGGTGCTGGATCAGAACCGCGCTTACGCGGCCCTCGGGTACAGCTTGGCGCCCAACTGGCGCGTGGAAGTGGGGTACATGAATCAGGCCATATGGCAAAGGTCCGGACTGGCTCTGGAGTCGAACAACACGCTGATGTTCGTCATCATAAGCACTGCACCTTTTGGAAAGTAACGGCAAGAAACTTCATGGATCGGCAAAACAACCCACTCTGATTCAATTAGTTAGCGCAGCAAAAGGGAATGATTAGTACTTT